>NZ_JARIXR010000019.1:0-129713 GCF_029269205.1 Pseudomonas sp. 1912-s
ACCGAAAGTTCGATTCTTGCAAACACCGAAAGCTGTCACATACCCAATTTGCTGAAGCGAGGCCAACTGGTCACGACTCAGTACCCGAATTTCTTGACGACCATAGAGCATTGGAACCACCTGATCCCATCCCGAACTCAGCAGTGAAACGATGCATCGCCGATGGTAGTGTGGGGTTTCCCCATGTGAGAGTAGGTCATCGTCAAGATTAAATTCCAGAACCCCTGATTGCTAACGCAATCAGGGGTTTTGTTTTGGGCGGTCGAAAAGTTACGCGTAGCACCATGCTTGATCTGCGGCGGCGCCCCGACAAATTTGCACAGTTATTTCTGAACCAGAACACTAGAATAGGCACCTAATCTTTTTCAGAGTCCGAGCCCTATATGCCCGACCCGGTTGATACCCTTGAGGTGTCAGACTTACCGCTGGACGAACTGGTGGCATGCCATGAGTGCGACTTGCTGATGCGTAAGCCAGAGCTTGCCCGTGGTGAAAAGGCCCAATGCCCACGCTGCGGTTACGAGTTGTACGCGCACCGCCACAACGTCGTGGAGCGGAGCCTGGCTTTAGTGCTTGCCGCGCTGTTGTTGTACGTCCCCGCGAACTTTTTACCCATCATGCAGCTCAATCTACTCGGGCAGTCTTCGCAGGACACCGTATGGACCGGCGTTGTTGGCCTGTTCGACACCGGCATGCAAGGCGTCGCCGTGGTGGTGTTCCTCTGCAGCATGGGCATTCCATTGCTCAAGCTCCTGTGCCAACTGGCGGTATTGCTAAGCATCCGCTGGAACATTGGTCGCAGCTACGGCCTGCTGTTCTACCGCATCTACCATCACCTGAAGGATTGGGGAATGCTCGAGGTCTACCTGATGGGGGTGCTGGTGGCGATCGTAAAACTGGCTGACATGGCCTCCATCACCGTCGGGCTGGGCCTGGCCTGCTTCGTAAGTCTGTTAATGGTCCAGGTGCTGCTGGAGGTGGTGATGTCACCTCACCAGATCTGGGAAGCGCTGTCAGGAGAGGACGCTCATGCGGGCGATTGATGCGGGCATTCTGATCTGTACGGAATGCCACGAGTTGAACAAACAAGACCCGGACGCCGACGAGCAAACCTGCACCCGTTGCGGTGCGTTGGTCCACGCTCGCCGTCCGAACAGCCTGACACGCACTTGGGCGCTGCTCATCACCGCGGCCATCTTGTACATCCCGGCCAACCTGTTGCCGATCATGACCGTCAGCTCCCTGGGCCAGGGCGATCCGAGCACCATCATGTCCGGCGTGATCCAATTGATGCAGCACGGCATGTTCCCCATTGCCGCGGTGGTGTTTATTGCGAGCATCCTGGTGCCAACCTTCAAGCTGGTGGGCATCGGCCTGCTGCTGTTTTCAGTGCAACGTCACCAGCCACTTTCCGCGCAACAACGCATTATCATGTACCGCTTTATCGAGTTCATCGGCCGCTGGTCCATGCTGGATATCTTCGTGATCGCCATCCTGGTGGCGGTTGTAAATTTTGGGCGACTTGCCAGTGTCGAGGCCAATCTCGGTGCCGTGGCGTTCGCCAGTGTGGTGATCTTGACGATGCTTGCCGCAGTAACTTTTGATCCCCGACTGATTTGGGATAACACGGAGTCGGACGACGACCATGAGTGATTTGCCTAAGGCTAAAACCCGCCCAGCTTCGAACTGGTCGGCCATTTGGGTGCTGCCCCTGATTGCCCTGATCATCGGCGGCTGGCTGGGATGGCGTGCCTACAACCAGCAAGGTATCGAGATTCAAGTTCGCTTTGAAAGTGGCGAAGGTATCCAGGCCAACAAGACCGAAGTGGTCTACAAAGGCATGTCTGTGGGCAAGGTCAAAGCCCTGGCCCTGGATGACGAAGGTAACAATCGCGGGGTGATTGCCACCATCGAGATGAACAAGGACGTCGAGCAATACCTCAAGACCAACACCCGCTTCTGGCTGGTTAAACCGAGTGTCAGCCTGGCCGGTATCACCGGCCTGGAAACCCTGGTCTCGGGTAACTACATCGCCGCCAGCCCGGGCGATGGTGAGCCGACACGCAAGTTCAAGGCCCTGTCCGAAGAACCGCCTTTATCCGACGCCAAGCCCGGCCTGCACCTGACCATCAAAGCTGATCGCCTCGGCTCGCTGAATCGTGGCAGCCCGGTGTTCTACAAACAGATCCAGGTGGGCCAGGTCAAAAGCTACCTGCTCTCCGAGGACCAGACCACCGTTGAGATCAAGGTCTACATCGAACCGACCTACGCCAGCCTGGTGCGCAAACACACGCGTTTCTGGAACGCCAGCGGCATCAGCATCGACGCCAACCTCTCCGGTGTAAAAGTCCGCAGTGAGTCCCTGGCCAGCATCGTTGCCGGCGGTATCGCCTTCGCCACGCCAGAGAACCGCAAGGACAGCCCGCCGACCGACCCAAGCCTGCCGTTCCGCCTATACGAAGACTTCGACGCCGCCGCCGCGGGCATCAAGGTCAAGGTCAAACTCACCGACTTCGAAGGCCTTCAGGCTGGCCGCACGCCAGTGATGTACAAAGGTATCCAGGTCGGCAGCCTGAAAACCCTGAAGATCGACCCGGACCTGTCCAGCGCCAATGCCGAGCTGACCCTCGACCCACTGGCCGAAGACTACCTGGTTCAGGACACCCAATTCTGGGTGGTCAAACCGTCCATTTCCCTGGCCGGCATCACCGGGCTGGAAGCCCTGGTGAAAGGTAACTACATCGCGATCCGCCCCGGCGACAAGGGCAGTGCGCCACAACGGGAATTCGTGGCTCGGGCCAAGGCGCCGCCACTGGACCTGCGTTCCCCCGGCCTGCACATGGTGCTGTTCACCGACAACCTCGGTTCCCTGGATGTGGGCAGTCCGATCCTCTACAAGCAGGTCAAGGTGGGCTCCGTGCAGAGCTACCAGTTCTCCCGCAAGTCCAAGCAACTGGTGATCGGTGTCCACATCGAGAAGGAATACGAAGGGTTGGTCAACGGCTCGACGCGTTTCTGGAATGCCAGCGGCGTGACCCTGACGGGTGGGCTGACTGGCGGTATCCAGGTGAAAAGCGAATCGTTGGCCAGTCTGATGGCAGGCGGTATCGCCTTCGAAACCCCGGAGCAGAATGTGCCGCTGAAAAAGCGCATCCCGCGTTTTCGCTTGTTCGCGGATCGTGAGGCCGCCAACCAGCACGGTACGCTGGTGACCATCAAGGTCGACCGCGCCGATGGCTTGCGCCCAGGTACGCCGGTGCGCTTCAAGGGCCTGGACGTCGGCAAGATCGAAAGCGTCGACCTGAGTGCCGATATGCAGTCGGTACTGCTCAGTGCGCGCATCACTCAAGTGGCCGACCGCATCGCCCGGGCCGGCAGTCAGTTCTGGGTGGTCAAGCCTGAGCTGGGCCTGATGAAAACCTCCAACCTTGAAACCCTGGTGACCGGCCAGTACATCGAAGTACAGCCGTCAGCGAAAAACGCCGGCCCACAAAAGAGCTTTGTCGCGTTGGACAAGCCACCAGAGGCTGTACATCAGGAGGAAGGCCTCAGCCTGGTACTCAGCGCCGCACGCCGCGGCTCGTTGAAGGAAGGTGTGCCGGTCACTTACCGCGAAGTCACCGTAGGCAAGGTCACAGGCTACGAGCTGGGCCAGACCGCCGACCGCGTGCTGATACACATCCTGATCGAGCCCAAATACGCGCCGCTGGTGCGCAGCGGCAGCCGGTTCTGGAACACCAGCGGCTTCGGTCTCGACTTCGGCCTTTTCAAGGGCGCGACGGTGCGTACCGAGTCCCTGGAGACCCTGGTTGCCGGCGGCATCGCCTTTGCCACGCCAGACGGCGACCGCATGGGCAACGCCGCTCGACCGCAGCAAACCTTCCCGCTGTTCGACAAGTTTGAAGACGAATGGCTGACCTGGGCCCCTAAAATCCCACTCGGCAAATAGACCGAGGCGCGGCCTTCCCGAGCAAGCCCGCTCCCACATTTGACCGAGTTCCCCCTGAAGGAGCCCGATTGAATGTGGGAGCGGGCTTGCTCGCGAAGAGGCCCTCAAGAACACAAAAAAGGCCGCGATCCAAAAGATCGCGGCCTTTTTGCATTTCAGCGGGGCAGGTTAAACCTCATCCAGCTCCGGCTCATCCGCCTGCACATTCATGGTCGCTTTCACCACATCGTGACGGCGAATGTACTTCCAGTCCGCCTCATCGATGTAGATCCCGTTCGGCCCGCTGCCGCCTTCCAGGTCAATTGCTACCTGAGCGGACACCTGCGGCTTCACACTGGCCAGAATCGGCACGAAGCCCAACTGCAAGCTGGTCTCCAGCAACGCTGCCTGGTTCTTCTCGTCGATGTCCGCGGCCTCGTCGAGGTAGTACGGCAAGCGCACGCGCCCGGCCTGGTCGCGGTCCATCAAGTGCAGCAACAAGTACATGTTGGTCAGCGCCTTGATGGTCATGGTAGTGCCGTTAGAGGCGGCGCCATCGATGTCGGTATGAATGATCGGCTGGCCGTTGACCTTGGTGATCTCGAACGCCAGCTCGAACAAGTCCTTGAGGCCCAACTGGTTGTGGTTGGCCGCTACCAGGCGCGCCAGGTACTCCTTGGCTTCCTCGTTCTTGTTGTCCTGCTCGGCACTCTGGCTGAGGTCGAACACCGAGAGGGTTTCGCCTTCTTCATATTGGCCGGCACTGTGGATGATCTGGTCGATATGCTTGAGGGCTTCCTTGTTCGGCGCGAGCACGATGCGGAAGCTCTGCAGGTTGGAGACCTGGCGCTTGTTGATCTCGCGGTTGAACAACGCCAGCTGGTGCTCAAGGCTGTCGTAGTCACTGCGGATATTGCGCAAGGTGCGCGCGATATCGGTAACCGCCGCACGCCGTGCCTTGCCCAGGGTCAGGGCTTCATCGGTACGGTGCGCGTACGCGTTGATCAGCAGGTGCAGGCGACGCTCCATATCGTCTTCGCTGTCGAACTTGGCCACGCCCTTGAGGCGTACCTGTGCATACAGTGCATCGATCTGACCATCCGCGCGCAGCAAACCCTGCCAGCTGTCCTGATAGTCATTGAGCAGCGGCAGCAGGTTTTCCATGGAGTCGTCGACCGGGTCCATGAATGGCGTACCAAACGGCAAGTCCGCCGGCAGCAACTGGCGACGACGCAACGCGTCATCCAGCGTGCGCTGCTTGGCTTCCATGTCGCCAATCTGGCGGCCCACCAGTTGCAGCTTGGCCGACAGTTGCTGGACGCGTTCGGTGAACGCATCACTGGAGCGTTTCAACTCGTCCTGGGCGGCTTCCATCTGCGCCAGGTTTTCCAGCTTCTCGCCTTCCTCGGCGCTCAGGGTTTGTGCACGACGGAAATCTTCCAGCGCCTTTTGCGCGTCCAGTACCTGTTGGTACAACGCTTCGGTCTGGGTCTTGCTCGCCGCGCGGTCGGCCGCCACGGCTTGCTGGGTTTTCAGTTGCTTGAGTTCTTTTTCCAGGCGCTCTTTCTGGTCGCGCAATGCGGCGCGGTCAGCCAGCGCCTGCAACGCCGGCGGCTCGATGTGCGAGATATCGATGGCCAGCCCTGGTACTTCAAAGCGCTCGCCCTTGAAGCCATCGAGGATCTGCTCCAGGGATTTCACCCACAGGCCGTCCTCGTCCAGCGTGATGCCATGCTCACCCAGCGGCAAGCTGAACAGCGAACTGTTGAACAGGCGCATCAGTCGCTCGACATCCTGCTGCGAGAATTCTTCCCGCAGCTTGGCGTAGCTGTTGTTGTCGGCGTGATCGAGTTGCTGCTTCACCGACTTCAGGCGTTTTTCCAGGTCACGCAGACGCTCGTCCAGATCCTCGGCGCTGAACTGACGCGACTGCGCCAAGGCACCGGCCAATTCATCGTGGGCATCCTTGGCCGCCAGCAGTTGCTGCTCCAGCACCTTGACGTCATCCACCAGCGCGAAGCGATGCTTGAGCACCGACAACTCACCGAGCCAACGCTGAATGCCGCTGATTTCCCGCTCCAGGCGCATCAGCTCCTGAGTGCCGCCGCGCTGGTCGTTCTGCAGCGCGTCTTGCTCGTTGCGGTAATGCTCGGCCTGGATCGTCAGCTCTTCCTTGCGTGCACTGGCGTAGTCCGACCAAGTGCCCAGCAGCGAATCCAGCAGCGGCGACAGGCGATGCAGTTTGCCGCGCAGAATTTCCCGCTGTTTCACGCCATTGGAAAGCGCTTCCACCAATGGCCCGGCGGCCACCAGCGAGTTGTAGTCTTGCTCCATGCGTCGTACATCACGGAAGGCTTCTTCGCACGCCGCGATGTAATCGACACTGCCGGAACGCAGGCTGTGTTCGAACGCATCCAGAAACAGCTGCTTCAACTTGGCGGCGGTAATTTCCCGCATGTGCAGCAAGTTGATAAACAGCGCGCGGAAGGTCTTCAGGCTCTGCTCGCTGGTGGAGCGCAGCGGAATCAGGGTCAGGTCCAGCGGGATCGACGTATGGCCACCCACCAGCAAACGGCGCAGTTCATCGGGCTTCAGCTCATAGGCTTTCAGGCCTTCGCGCTCAAGGTTGGTGAACAGCTCTTTCTGGCGCAGGCAGGTGTCGTTCTTCTGGTAGTGCGCCAGGTCCAGCTTGCCGGCGTAGGCAAAGAACTGGTGACCGAAACCACCGCCCGGGCCGCGCCCGACCACGCCGATCACGTGCGGGCCGTGGGGCAGCGCGACTTCCACCAGGATGTAGCTGGTGTCGGTGGCAAAGTAGAAACGCCGGGACTGTTCCAGGGTGTACTTGCCGAAACTCATGTCCGACATGCGCGCCAGAATCGGGAACTGCAAGGCGTTGATCGAAGCCGATTTACCGAGGTTGTTTGCGCCATACACCGACAGCGGTTCTTCCAGCGGGAACAACCCCAGGCTGTAACCGGCCGTGTTCAAAAGGGCGAAGCGGCGAATGCCGTAGCGTTCCTTGCTCATGCGTCGGTCTCCTGTTCTTCGGCAATGGCACGGGCCAGGGCGTCTTCTTCGCTCTCATCAGAGAAGTCACTGAGATCGAGCGGGTCATCGGTCTTCAGCAGTTTTTCATCGCTGTCTTCGTCGATGATCACCGGGGCCGGCAGCGGCAATACGCTGTGGATGCTCGCGGCGAGATCACGGTCCTGCTGGACCGAGAGGCACACATCGAGGAAGCGGTGCATCGGCGGCAGGAAGCGGTAGATACCGTTCTCTTCACTGGCAAAACCCAGCTGCGTCATACGACGCATGATTTTTTCTTCCAGCTCCTCAACGGTCTGCACTTCGGCCTGGATAAACAGGTCACGGTACTTTTCCAGCAGGGAGGGCAACTCGTCACGGCCCAGGCTGCCACCGTCGAGCACGGCGATCGGGTCGCGGCCCTGGTCGGCCAGGTGCTCGACGATGATGAAGGTGAACAACGCCAGGCGCTGGGCGGTCTTGTTGACCTGCGCGGCGGCCACGGCCGAGTCCGGCACGAAGTAGTAGAAACCCCGGGTGTCGCATACCAGCTCAAAGCCCAGGGCCTTGAACAGCGTGCGGTACTGGTCCTGGAAGTTCGACAGTTGGGCGTACAGCTCCGGGTCGCGGCGGCTGACGTGGTAACCCTTGAACAGCTCGCGAAAGATCGGCGCCAGCTGGGACAGTTCGGATAGATCAAGATGCATTTGGTGTGCTCGCAGAATTCCCGTGCGCATCAATGCTGGCCGGGAGCAGGGCGAATGAGCGCAGGCTGACCTGGTGCTCGTGAGTGTGGTAATCCCGTCGTTCCAGACGTTCACGCTTGAAGCGTTTTTCCCGCGACAGGCGTGAAAACCAATACAGCAACTCGTCGGTTGCGCCGTCCGGCTCCTGCTCCAGCAGCCAGGTCATCAGGTCGGGCATCGGCAGTGCGTCTTCGCAGCGCTCGAGCATTTCCTTGACCGTGCGCGGGGCGCGAGGGGCTTCGCCCTTGTGGGATTTGTGCGCCTTGGGGAAACGCGCCGGCTTCGGTTCGAAGTTGGCCAGGGCGTACACATAGGCTTCGACCTGGCTCGCACTGCCGAGGAAGGTGCTTTGCGGCCGGGTAAACATCGGCATCGCCGCTTGCGGCACCGCGTCCAGGCCCTTGCGCCGAATCGCCGACAGGGCCAGGGCCGCGCCCCGGGTCACGGCGTTGTGCCGGCGTGCTTCTTCACGCAGTGGCAGCAGCAGTTCCCGGGCGTGACGCAAGGTCAACTGGGCGCTGGTCTGCATTTCGAGGATGCGCGCGTGGGTGCGCAGCAGCATGTCGTCGTCCACCAGGTGGCCGAGGCGCTGCTGCTCGGTGAGCATGCGCAGCAGCACGTTTTCGACCTTGCGCACGCCTTGTTCGAAGGCGCCGTCGGCGTTCACCAGCTGGATCATCGGCTCGACGTATTCGTCCCACGTCGCCAGTACTTCGGCGTAGCGCTGGCGCAACGGGATCTGCCGGTCGCTGGTCTTGGCGCGGTCGGCCACGGCCGCAAGGGCTTGCTCGTCGTTGGCGAGTTTTTTCAGCACGTCGCGCACGCGCATGTCCAGCAGGCGCAGTTGGCGCGCCAGGTCATGGCCGTCACGGATGTCGAAGGCGTCCTGGATATAACCCGCCAGGCGCTCAAGGTGGCGCAGGTAGGCTTCGATTTCCAGGCACAGGCCTAGCCGGTGCTCCTTGCGAAGATAAGCCAGGAAGTCGTGGATCTGTGCGTTGAGCTCGAAACGGTTCGGGCTCTTGGCGACAGGCACCAGGATATCCAGGCGAATCCACACGTCCAGCAGGCTGGTGATGTCCTGTGGCGTGCTGTCCAGTTGTTGGGCGGCCAGTTGCGCGCGCAATTCGCTGAGGCTCAGGGTGCCTTGGTCGAAGTGTTCGCACAGTGGCTCAAGCAGGGCCCAGTGTTCGGCGAGGGCGCGCAAGACGCGCTTGGGTTCGATCATCGGAATGGCCGGCTGGTTAGCGATTAAAAGCAGCGATTGTACTGCATCGGTGCCGGGATTTATCCACAGCCGGTCGTGAGGCGCTCGGCGAAACGATCAACTGCGGGCGATCTTCGTCGAAGGGCGGTAGAATCCCTGTCCTTTAGTTATCCACAAGTGGCCGACCTTTGCTTATCGAGTCCCGACGTCGCGCTTACTTGACCGCCATGCAGGTGGTCAACTGGCTGCCGCGCACTGAATTACCGTTCGCCGCACCTTCGCGGCTCGAGCTGCTGGAGGCCCCGGAACCGTTCGAGGCGTTCGAGCCTTCGGGTGAGGAGGCGGCTGCGCCGGTGCCTCTGGTCAAACCCGTGGCAGACGCCCCAGCGGTTCGGCCAAAAGTCGAAGTCCCGCGCCCGTCGCCGGTGGCCAAGCCGGTCGTCGCCGAGGAGGCGCCTGCCGTGGCCAAGGCCCCGGTGGTACCGCCGCCGCGCTTCGCCCTGCAACTGCTGCGGGCCGGGCGTTGCCTGTTGCTGGTAGAGCTGCCCACCGGCGAGCGCTTCCAGAGCCGCGACCCCGCGTATTTGTTGCTCAAAGACATGCTGCGCGCCGCGGGCCTGCCCGACAGTCCGCAAATCGTCGGCGAACCGGTGCGCTGGCCACTGCTGGTCCGGGGCACGATGGACCAGGGCCCGGAGGCCGCGCGGGATTTTGTGCAAGGTTTTGTGTCGGCGCGCCTGGAAGACGAGCCCTGTGTGTGCCTGTGGCTGATCGGCCTGCCCGCCGTGCGGTTTGCCGGCGAAGCCAACGCCGAAGCCTGGTACCGCGAACTGCAGGTCGAGGGCCTCGGCTCCGTCTGGGCCCTGCCGGGCCTGGAACTATTAATGGAAGAGCCACAGCGTAAGGCTGATGTCTGGCAAGCCATGCGCCGGCTGATGGCGCGCTGGAAAAGTACCGATGAGTGAAGCTTTATCCTTCCGCCCGATGACCGAGGCGGACCTCGACGCCGTACTGAAGATCGAATACGCAGCGTTCAGCCACCCCTGGACCCGCGGGATTTTTCTCGACGGGCTGGGCAAGTACCAGATCTGGCTGATGTTCGAAGGTGAGCAGCAGGTGGGCCACGGGGTGGTGCAGATCATCCTCGATGAAGCCCATTTGCTGAACATCACCGTCAAGCCGGAAAACCAGGGCCGTGGCCTGGGTTTGAGCTTGCTGGAGCACCTGATGTCCCGAGCCTACGAGGCCAAGGCGCGGGAATGTTTCCTGGAAGTGCGCGACAGCAACACCGGCGCGTTCCGGCTCTATGAGCGTTATGGTTTCAACGAAATTGGCCGCCGGCGGGATTATTACCCCGCCGTCGGTGGTCGCGAAGATGCGGTCGTGATGGCCTGCACCCTGGTGGATTAACGCGTTGGCCTAGCGGTTTCCGTCCACCGGATCCCGCTCCGCCAGCTCGGCCTCATCCAGGCCATTGCCGCCGCCAATCTCATCTTCATCGACGATGCTCAGGTCCCAGTCGGCCGGTTCACCTTCACCTTCTTCCCGGGCGTCCCGTGCGCCATCCTCGCGGATCAGCGTTTCCGGGCTCATGTCATCATCGGTTGATTCATGATCATCGGTGGACGCCCCGGTCATCCCGGCCTCGCGCACCCGTTCGTCGGGCATCAGATGCTCGCGTTCGCGGGGCGGAATCTCGTCGCCGATCTCGGCCGTGGGCTCTTCCTCGTCAAAATCCAGTTCCCGCATCGAACCCATGCGGTCTTCGTTGTCATCAATCGGCTCCGGTTGGGTGGCGCCGAAAGGACGTCGTGAATCAGTCATGGCGATTCCTCATACTGTGGGGCTTATAGTGTGTGGACAGGCATGGCTCCCCAAGATTCAAGTAATTGCCCGCCGGCTATCTTTATTCCCGGCGTGACCCGGACGGGCGGTCGAGTGTCAAAACTGCGCATCATTCCTGAGGCTTTCCCTGATGAACGAACTACAAGACCTGCTTGATAACAACGAACGCTGGGCAGATGCGATCAAACAGGAAGATCCCGAATTCTTCGCCAAGCTCGCCCGCCAGCAAACCCCGGAATACCTGTGGATCGGCTGTTCCGACGCCCGCGTACCGGCCAACGAGATCGTCGGCATGCTGCCGGGCGACCTGTTTGTACACCGCAACGTGGCCAACGTGGTGCTGCACACCGACCTCAATTGCCTGTCGGTGATCCAGTACGCCGTCGACGTGCTCAAGGTCAAACACATCCTCGTCACCGGCCACTACGGCTGTGGCGGCGTGCGCGCCTCGATGCAGGACAACCAGTTGGGCCTGATCGACGGCTGGCTGCGCACCATCCGTGACCTGTACTACGAAAACCGCGACGTGCTGGCCCAGTTGCCCACGGAAGAAGAACGCGTCGACCGCCTGTGCGAGCTGAACGTGATCCAGCAAGTGGCCAACGTCGGCCATACCAGCATTGTGCAAAACGCCTGGCATCGCGGGCAGAGCCTGTCGGTTCACGGCTGCATCTACGGGATCAAGGACGGTCGCTGGAAAAGCCTGAACACCACCATCAGTGGTTTCGAGCAGTTGCCGCCGCAATACCGCCTGCGCCCGCTGGGTGCGGTCTAAGGGCTTTTGCGCTGGCGCCACTGCTCCATGAACTGCTGACCTTCGGCGTTCAGAGGCTCGTTCATGCCGGTGATCCAGCCTCGACAGTTGAGCTCGCCACATTGGCAGCGAAACTGTCGGAACAACACGTCCTCGGTGTGGGCGTAATCCATGGTCAGCAGGGCGCCGGCGGCAACGGGTTGAACCGACCACAGTTCCAGGTACGTCATGTCGAGGAACACGTTCGGGTTGCATGAGTGCGACAGCAGACCGCTGAACCATGGGTCGTACAAGTGGATGCGCGAGGACATCTGCAACGTATGCAGGCGTCGCTCGCTCAGCGCATAGCCGGACACCTTGGCAATGCACAGGCGGCTGTCAAAGGCGACGCGGGTCTTGATCCCTTCGCCTGAACCGTCCCGTGTACGCACCACCTCGTAGTCGCGGGTGGAGGGGTAGCCGTGTTCGCCCTGCAACATCACAAACGGGTAAAGGCAGTCATTCACGCAGGCGTTAGCCTTATCCATGGCTTGAGTTTTCATGACTCTCCAAGGGGGGCTGCATCGACCTGTCGGTGGTGGCTGGACTGCCAGTCTTGCAGCGGATGGGCGCGGCTCAAGACTCGCTGAAGTGGGATCCAATTTCTACTGTCAAATATGACAGTAGAAATTGGCTATCTTTCATGTAGGAAAATGTCCTGTCTGCAACTCGGGTCAAGGTGCCGGTGCATCTACCGACGGTGCTGGCACTGCGCTTTTCAATTGCCTCAGCTGAGTTTTGATCGCAGGCAGGGCGCACTTGGCGTTGGCTTGATCGGGCGTCAGTTCACGGATCGACGTATAGAACAGCTCGCAGGTCTGCTCCTTGCGCGTCACCTGCCAGGTGTTCATGCAGCCTTTGAGCTGCACATTCGGATCACTGGCCGGCTTCTGGCCCATCGCGGCCTGCCAGCAGGCGGCGCTCAAATCCTGGCCCATCACCTTTAAACCGGCCTCATCGGCCTTTTGCTCGTCACCGTCATACGTGTCGGGGTTGGCGGCATACCAGATGTAGCTCGGGTGGTTGGCCCCCAGCACCGCGACCTGGCTCCCGGCGGCCGGGCTGATCTGCGCCAGGCCCAGTACGGCCACGGTTTGCCCGTATTGCTGCTTGATCCAGCTGCGCACCGGCGCCCCGAAGGCCACCATCGGCAGCGCGCCGCCCGCATGCAGGCTCAGTTCCTTGACCATGCGTGTCTGGTAGTCGGTGAAATAGCTGTAGACGCCTTCCAGGTCTTTGCCCGCCGTGGCGGGGGCGGCGATCGGGGCGATGTCGATGATGGTCTGGTATTCCGGTGTCTGGGTCGCCGGGATGCCGTTGGCGGTGAGCAAGGTCGCCCAGCGGTCGGTGGTGGCCGACTCCAGGTAATCCTGGAAATGGGTCAGGGAGTAATCCGGCGGAAAGTGCAGCAGTTCGATGCTCTTGCGGTTCTCCAGGGCCATGCCCAGCGGCAGGAACAGGTACCAGTTGAACTGCCATTTGCCATCACTGTTGAGTTTGCTGGCGCCCTGGTAAGCCAGGTCGGCCGTGTCGAGCAAGGTGGTCAACGGCTGGCCATAACCGTCCGGCACGCCGCTGAAGGTGGCAAGCACTTGGTCATGGTCGGTCTTGACGCTGACTTTTCCCCGGCTGTAACCGTCTCGCTGCAGGCTCTGATTCAGGTAGTGCTCGACGGTCTGTTCCAGCGTCCAGGGACGAAAACAGATGACGTTGCAATTGTTCGGGTAAGCGAACAGCTGGGTGACCCGTTGCGGGGTACCCAGCGGTACGGTGATGTCAGCCTGTACGACCGCACTCAAGGTCAGTGCGGCCAGGGTGAAAGACAACCTGGAGAGTTTGAACATGGATGGTTCCCTGTCAGCGAAAGCCCGTCTGCGCGGGGTGAATGCCCACCTTCACACAGTAGCGGTTGACCGGGAAAAGCGCGTAGAAAAACTGCGCGCTTGTCGCTTTTGAGTAAGTGCGTCTACACCGGGAAGTGCAGGGCGTTGCTCAAATCCCCCATGGGCTTTTGGCCCCGCGCGGTCATGGCGTCGTCACGCTGCTTGAGCCCGTCGAGGGTTTCCAGCTGGAACACCCGGGTGATCAGACGCAGGATCGACGCGGTGTCGTAGACGGTATGGTCCACCGTGCCCTTGCGCGCGAACGGCGAGACCACCAGTGCCGGAATCCGCGTGCCCGGGCCCCAACGATCGCCTTTTGGCGGTGCGACGTGGTCCCACCAGCCGCCGTTTTCATCGACGGTGACGATCACCACCATGTTCTTCCACTGCGGGCTTTCCTGCAGCACCTTCAAGGCGCGGGTGATATGCCGGTCGCCCGAAGCGACGTCGGCGTAACCGGCGTGCATATTCAGGTTGCCCTGGGGTTTGTAGAAGGTCACCGCAGGCAGCTTGCCGGCCTGGGCATCGGCGAAGAACTTGTTGGTGCTGGCGTCATCCCCCAGGCCGCCATCGCGCAGGCGTTTATTGCGCTCAGCCGGGTTTTCCGGGCCTTGCTGCTTGAAGTAGTTGAAGGGCTGGTGGTGGTACTGGAAGTTCGGAATCTTCGGAATGCCGCCCGAGTCCTTGAACTGGTCCAGCGTGGCTTGCCACGCACCCGCGTACCAGGCCCAGTCGACGTTCTTTTTCGACAGTTTGTCGCCGATATGCTCGTGGGTTTGTGGCACCAGCACGTTAGGCAAGTCGGGCTTGGAGTAATCCGGGCGCTCGGGGTCGCGAATCCAGGTAGGCCAGTAAGGCGGGGCCAGGGTGTTCACGCCGAAACCGTCCGGGGTCAGTGCGCTGGGGCCGAATTGCGGCGGGCCGGTCATGGCGCTGGCCGGGGATTTGTCCAGAGGCTTGAGGCGCGGGTCGGTCGGGTCGTCGCTTTGCAGCGTGGCGATCTGCGCCTTGGCCACCGATTGAGCCGCGTTTGGGTACACCGGCGGGGTGGCGCTGATCAGGTATTGGTGGTTGAGGAACGATCCGCCAAACGCGCCCTGGAAGAAGTTATCGCAGAGCACAAACTCCTTCGCCACGTCCCACAAGCGCAGGGCGTAACGGCTCTGGGCGTAATGGCCCATCAGCAGGCCGCCGGAGTCGCCCCAGGCGACGAACGCATCGTTTTTACCGCCATTGATCTGCATCTGGTTCTGATAGAACACGTGCCACAAATCCCGGGTGACCAGGCTCAGGGGCTGGTCTTCACCGTTCGGGCCCTTCAGGGCGTAGGGAGCGTTGGGCAGGTTTTCCTGGTATTGGACTTCGCTGGGGTAGGTCACGCCGTCCACGGTCTGCGGGCCGATTTGCAACACGCCGCCCCAGGTCGGGGGCAGCGTGCTCAGCAGGCTGCCGTCGCGGTCGCGTTGTTGATACTCAGCGGCGGTCAGGGCCGACAGGGGTTTCTCGACGCCGGGGAAATCAGCAAACAGGTTGTTGAAACTGCGGTTTTCGGCGTAGATCACCACCACGGTTTTAACCTGTTCGTGCAGGGCCTTGTCCAGCTCTTGCGGCGTCAGCGGGCGCTCCACCGGCTTGCCGGGTGCCTCGCTGGTATTGCCGCAGGCACTCAGGGTCGCACCCACGCCCAGCACGGCCGCGCCTCCCAGGAAGCGCCGCCGGCTGGTGTCGACTGGCGGTTTGGCTTCAATGTCGTGGGAAGGGCGGTCTTCGTGCTCGTCGCTCATTGCTGGGAGTTCCTGCTGGTTGAATGTTGCAAGATATTTCGCAGGACGGTAGCAATGCAATGTGACGGAACGAAGACAGTGCCTTGAACGCTACAGGCCACTCATAACAAGCGCAGTGCCAATTGGCTGCCGGTGCGCAAGTACTCCACCTGGGACGCCAGCGCATCCTTGACGATGGCTTCGCCCGTGTCGGTCAGCTTGGCTTTCTTGGCATCGATGACGCAGGACTGCAGCAGTTGCATGGCCACGTCCATGGCTTTCTGGAACGCCGTCACGTTGTTGTGCAGGCCAAACTCCTTGATAACAGTGGCCATGCGGCAATCGGCATTGTCGCGCAGGCCCTGGTACTCAACGAACGACACGTTGCCGTCCTTGTAAATAGCATTGATCAACTCTTCCAGCGATTTGGATAGGGGCGTCATCGGATTTTCCTTGGGGGGTGTGAGGCGTCATCCGAATCAGGTTAATCAAAGGCGTTGGCGGCGGAAATCAGGGGTTGCCACCGTATTAAGTGGGACAACCCCGACGCGTTTGATCAGAAAGGTTACTGGCAGCTGCCCTATGGCATCACTGGCGGCAAATATTTAAGCGTCGTGCCCAGCGCCCACAGCAAAAACAGCACCAGCGGCGTGTGCACCAGCAACTGCACAAACGAAAAGCCGATCAAATCCCGCGCCTTCAACCCCAGTACCCCCAGCAGCGGCAACATATAGAACGGGTTGATCAGGTTCGGCAGCGCCTCGGCAGCGTTGTAGATCTGCACCGCCCAGCCCAAGTGGTATTCCAGGTCATTGGCGACCTGCATCACGTACGGCGCCTCGATGATCCACTTGCCGCCGCCCGACGGGATAAAGAAGCCCAGCACCGCCGAATACACGCCCATCAACAGCGCGTAGGTGTCGTGGGACGCGATGGAGGTGAAGAAGGTCGAGATATGGTGAGCCAATGTCTGACCGTCGCCACCCTTGACCACCGTCATCAACGCCGCAATCGAGCCATACAACGGGAACTGGATCAGCACCCCGGTGGTGGTCGGCACCGCGCGGGCCACGGCGTCGAGGAAGCTGCGCGGGCGCCAGTGCAGCAATGCGCCCACCATCAGGAACAGGAAGTTGTAGGTGTTGAGCCCCGAGATCGCGCTGATCGCCGGCTTGGTCGAGAACTCATGGAACAGCCACCCGGCCGCCAGTAACGCCAGCAGGATAGTCAGCAGCGGGCTGTGTTCCAGCCACTCACCCGGACGGGTTGGCGGTTGTGGCTTGGGCAGGTTGAAGGCCGGGTCGACACCGCAGGCCTTGGCGTCACGCGCGGAGTTCGGCCCGGGTGCAGTGGCGTAGGCGATGATCAGCGAGACCACGATCAGTGCCAGCAACAGCACGCCGGATTGCCACAGGAAGATGGTGTCGGTAAACGGGATCATCCCGGTGATCGACAAAATCGACGGCGGCAAACTCGCCGGGTTGGCCTGCAACTGCGCCGCCGACGACGACAGCCCCAGCGCCCATACCGCGCCCAGGCCCAGATAGGCCGCAGCACCGGCCGCGCGGTAATCCATGCGCAAATCCGTACGACGGGCCAGTGCCCGCACCAGCAAGCCGCCGAACACCAGGGACAAGCCCCAGTTGAGCAATGAGGCGACCATCGAAATCAGCGCCACCCAGGCCACGGCAGAACGGCCGTTTTTCGGGATGCGTGCGAGGCGATCGATCAATTTCACGGCGGGCGGGGAGCTGGCGACCACATAACCGCCAATCACCACGAAGGCCATTTGCATGGTGAACGGGATCAAACTCCAGAACCCGTCACCAAACGCCTTGGCGGCCTCGGTCGGCGCGGCGCCCATGCCCAGGGTCGCCACGGCGACGATGATCACGGCGAGGGCGGCAAACACCCAGGAGTCCGGGAACCAGCGCTCCGCGAAGTTGGAACAACGCAGGGCAAATCGGGCGTAGCGGCTTTCTTCGATAGCATCGGCCACGTTCAGTACCTCTATTTGTATTTATTATGGGGGCGGCAGTTTTGCTGCATGTTCCTCTACGGTTATTCATTTGGGAATGTAGTTATCTTCATTGATCAATGAGTAAAGCAAATATATCCAGCGTGATTGCCATCACTCGGCCCAGCTCATAACCTGCAGGCCATTTTGTTTGTCTGCCGAGCTTGCACATGACTGCCACCTCTTATCCACAGGCGCAGCGTTTCTCCCGCTCCGACTACAAAACCCTGGGCCTGGCTGCCTTGGGCGGGGCCCTGGAAATCTACGACTTCATCATCTTCGTGTTTTTCGCGCTGACCCTGAGCCAACTGTTCTTCCCGCCGGAAATGCCCGAATGGCTGCGCCTGCTGCAAAGCTTCGGCATCTTCGTCACCGGCTACCTCGCGCGCCCGCTGGGCGGGATCCTGATGGCGCATTTCGCCGATCACCTGGGCCGCAAGCGGGTGTTCAGCCTGAGCATCCTGATGATGGCGCTGCCGTGCCTGCTGATCGGGATCATGCCCACCTACGCACACATCGGTTATTTCGCGCCCTTGATCCTGCTGGCGCTGCGCATCCTCCAGGGCGCGGCGGTGGGCGGGGAAGTGCCCAGCGCCTGGGTATTTGTCGCCGAGCACGCCCCGGACAACCATCGCGGTTACGCCTTGGGCTTCCTGCAGGCCGGGCTGACCTTCGGCTACCTGCTCGGCGCGCTGACCGCGACGCTGCTGGCGCAAGTCTTCACCCCGGCAGAAATCCTCGACTACGCCTGGCGCTTCCCGTTCCTGCTCGGCGGCGTATTTGGTGTGATCGGCGTCTGGCTGCGGCGCTGGCTCAGCGAAACCCCGGTGTTCCTGCAGATGCAGGCCCGCCGCCAGGCTGGCGCCGAATTACCCCTGCGCACCGTCCTGCGGGAACACCGCAACGCGCTGCTGCCGGCCATGATCCTCACCTGCGTGCTCACCTCAGCCGTGGTGGTATTGGTCGTCATCACCCCGACCATGATGCAGAAAACCTTCGGCATGAGCCCCAGCCACACCTTCGCCCTGAGTGCGTTGGGCATCGTGTTCCTGAACATCGGTTGCGTGCTGGCCGGCCTGCTGGTGGACCGCATCGGCGCGTGGCGCGCGGTATTGGTCTACAGCCTGCTGCTGCCGGTGGGGATTGCCGTGCTGTATGCCAGCCTGATTGCGGGGGGCGTGTGGCTGGGCGCGGCGTATGCGATTGCCGGTTTGAGTTGCGGGGTGGTGGGGGCCGTGCCGTCGGTGATGGTCAGCCTGTTCCCGGCGCAGGTGCGTGTGTCGGGGATTTCCTTCACCTACAACATTGCGTATGCGCTGTGGGCAAGTACCACGCCGCTGATGTTGATCGCGTTGATGCCTGCCAGCCCTTGGATCTGCGTAGTGTATTGCGTGGTGATGGGCGCGGTGGGCGCAGTGAGTGCGGCGCATTTTGGCAAGCGCCGCACCCAGGCAGGGTAAGGCTTACGTCAGGAAGTGCCACATCAGCAGTGTGCCGACCAGGCCGACCACCGACACGATGGTCTGCAACACCGACCACACCCAAATCGTCTGCTTCAGTTGCAAGCCGAAGTACTCCCGCACCATCCAGAAGCCGGCGTCGTTGACGTGGCAGAAGAACACCGAGCCGGCACCAATCGCCAGGGCCACCAGTGAGCTTTGCGTCGCCGCCAGACCCGCCATCATCGGCGCCAGAATGCCCGCCGTTGTCGTCGTGGCAACGGTCGCCGAACCGGTGGCCTGACGCAGCGCCACGGCAATCAGCCAAGCCAGCAACAGGTACGGCATGTGCGCGCCTTCGGCCACTTTGCTGATGGTCTGGCTCACGCCGGCATCCAGCAACGTTTGCTTCAACCCGCCACCCGCGCCGATGGTCAGCAGCAGTACCGCGATCGGCGCCAGCGCTTTACGCAAGGTATTGCCCACATCGGCTCGCGGCATGCCGCTGGCCCAACCCAGGCAAATCACCGCCGCAATCACCGCCAGGCCCAGCGCGATCAGTGGCTCACCGAGGAACTTCAAGGTCAGCGCCACCGGGCTTTCCGGCGACATGGCGACCTTGGCCAGGGTGCTCCCGAGCATCAGGATCACCGGCAACAGAATGATCAGCAGCGACACACCAAAACTCGGCTGGCGCGGCGCCTTGGGCGGTGCACTGAACAGTGCGCCAATGTCGGCCGGCTCATCCACGTGCATGCGCTTGGACAGCCAGTTGCCGTACAACGGGCCGGCCAGAATCACGGCCGGCACGGCGAGGCAAAAGCCCAGCAACATGGTCAGGCCCAGGTCGGCGTGCAAGGCGCTGACTGCAATCAACGGCCCTGGGTGCGGAGGCATCAGGGCGTGCAGGGTGGTCATGCCCGCCAGCGCCGGGATCGCGATTTTCAGCAGCGGCTGGTTCGAACGCTTGGCCATCACAAAGATGATCGGCACCATCATCACCAGGCCCACTTCGAAGAACAGCGGCAAGCCAATCACCATTGCCACCAGCGCCATCACCCAGGGCAACGACTTGCCCTTGCCCAGGCCGAGCAGGGTAGTGGCGATACGGTCGGCAGCCCCGGACTCGGCCATCAACGCGCCGAGCATCGAGCCCAGGGCAATGATGATCCCGGCTTCACCGAGGATCGCCCCGGCGCCTTTGCTGAACGCCTTGGCCACTTCTTCCGGCGGCAAGCCCGCGCCGACACCGGCGATAAACGTGCCGATCAGGATCGACAGGAACGGCGGCAGCTTGGTGGCGCTGATCAACACAATGATGCTGGCGATGGCCAGCAGTACGCAGAACATGAGGCGGGTGTCGTGAACCATCCACGCGGCAGTCGATAACTCCAAAACGGGACTCCTTATCGAACAGGTTGGCTAATATGTTTCTTTTTGTTTCCTGCTCGAAAAGCATACCTGATAGAACGGTTCCAGAGCGTTCATGTTCAATTTTGGTGCGCACCGCGTAACGCCTGCCTGACGAGGTGATGACAATTTCGTAACCCATGCCGGTGGTTTTGGCCTATAGCTCTATGATCAACCGGACGACGACCCACGAGGACATTTCATGAGCGCAGGACACAGCCACGCCCAAGTACGCGCCGGCCACGAACGCAAGTTATGGATCGCCCTGGGGCTGACCTCGAGTTTCATGCTTGCCGAGGTGGTCGGTGCCTTTATCACCGGCAGCCTGGCGCTGTTGTCCGACGCCGCCCACATGATGACCGACGCCCTGGCCCTGGCAATTTCCCTGGTGGCGATCCAGGTGGCCAAGCGCCCCGCCGACCGCAAGCGCACCTTTGGCTATGCGCGTTTCGAGATTCTGGCGGCGGCGTTTAACGCGCTGCTGCTGTTCGCCGTGGCGTTCTACATCCTTTATGAGGCGTATCAACGGCTGCAGGCGCCCGCCGAGATCCAGTCCACCGGCATGCTGGTGATCGCCGTGCTGGGGCTGATCGTCAACCTGATATCGATGCGGTTGCTGAGTGCGGCCAGCGGCGAAAGCCTCAACGTGAAGGGCGCTTACCTGGAGGTCTGGAGCGACATGCTCGGCTCCATCGGCGTGATCATCGCGGCGCTGGTGATCATGTACACCGGCTGGGGCTGGGTGGATTCGGTGGTGGCTGCGGCGATTGGCTTCTGGGTGTTGCCACGTACCTGGACCCTGCTCAAGGAAAGCATGAACGTGCTGCTGCAAGGTGTGCCGGATGGCATCGATATCGACAAGGTCGAGCAGGCGCTTCGTGGTGTGCCCGGAGTAAAGGACGTACACGACCTGCATATCTGGGCGCTCACCAGCGGCAAGAATGTGCTGAGTACTCACTTGGTGGCGGATTCGGCGCAAGGCTCCGAGCAACAGATCCTCAGCCAGGTGACGGAATTACTGCATGAACAATTCGATATTTCCCACGCCACCATTCAGGTGGAGGGCGACGGCTTTCACCACGACGAGCATGACGAGGTGCACGCCTGAGGACTACTCACGGTCTTCCAGCACATAACCCACGCCGCGCAGGGTGTGGATCAACTTGCGCTCGAACGGGTCATCGATCTTCGCCCGCAGGCGGCGGATCGACACTTCCACCACATTGGTGTCGCAATCAAAGTTCATGTCCCACACGAACGAGATAATTTGCGTGCGGGACAGCACCACGCCGCTCTGGCGCATCAGCAAATGCAGCAGGGCGAATTCCTTGGTGGTCAGGTCGATGCGCTGCAAACCGCGAAATGCCCGGTGGCGGCCCTGATCCAGTTCCAGGTCGGCCACCCGCAACACATCCGGCACCGGCGAGTGCGCGCTGCGGCGCATCAAGGTGCGCACCCGCGCCAGTAATTCGGGGAATTCAAACGGCTTGACCAGGTAATCATCGGCGCCCAGGTCCAGGCCCTTGATCCGGTCGGCGAGGCGGCCCTGGGCGGTCAGCATCATGATGCGCGTGCTGCTGTTCTGGCGGATGCGCTGCAGCACGTCCCAGCCATCCATCAACGGCAGGTTTACATCCAGCATCACCAGGTCGTAGGCGTGCTGGCGGGACAAATGCAAGCCGTCGGCACCGGTGGCGGCACAGTCGACGATATAGCCACTTTCGCTCAACCCCTGATGTAAGTAATCGGCGGTTTTAGGTTCGTCTTCGATAACCAGAATACGCATGTCGAGGATCCAGCCGGGCAGTGGAAAAGTTGGCCGCAGCTTAAAGCAAAAGCCCGTGGCAGAGCCGTTGCTAACGGATTTGTAATGTTCTGGCCACTCCTCTGATAAGTACCGAAAGTTACATTGCCCACCTGTTAATTCATGGGCATGGAACTCTTGTTATGCCAACGTTCATACGCAAATTACTGTGGGTGGCAGGCGCCTTGTCGACTGTCTTTTTATTGGCCACTGCGACGGTTCAAGAGGCGTCGGCGCAAACCCTGACCCTCGAATCGGCCCTGCAAACCGCCTTCGCCAATAACCCGGAGATGGCCGCTGCGCAATGGGAAATCGACATCGCCCAGGGCGGTCGCCAGCAGGCTGGGTTGATCCCCAACCCGGTCGCTTCCTGGGATGCCGAAGACACCCGCCGCAACTCACGCACCACCACCGTCAAACTGAGCCAAACCCTGGAATTGGGTGGCAAGCGCGGCGCCCGGATTGACGTGGCCACCCGCGCCCAGGAAGCCGCCGCATTGACCCTGGAACAGCGCCGCAATGTGCTGCGGGCCGAGGTCATCGACGGTTACTACGGGGCGCTTCGGGCCCAGGAACGCCTCGACCTGGCCCAACGCTCACTGGCACTGGCCGAGCGCGGCCTGGTGGTTGCCAATGGCCGTGTCACCGCGGGTAAATCGTCCCCGGTGGAAGCCACACGCGCCCAGGTGCAGCTCTCGGAAATTCGCCTGGAATTCAACCGCGCGCAAATGGGCCTGACCGACGCCTATCGCCGCCTCGCCGCCAGCACCGGCGCGGCCAGCACCGACTTCCAGGCCGTGGCCGCCCAGTCCCAGGCGGCGCCGACATTACCGTCGCCCGCGCAGTTGCTGGGGCGACTGGAACAAACTGCCGAACTGCGCCTGGCCGAACTGCAAATCGTCCAGGGCGAGGCGGCCCTGGGCCTGGAAAAAGCCCAGCGCATTCCCGACCTCGACGTGTCCATCGGCAGCCAATACGACGCCAGCGTACGTGAGCGGGTCAACGTAGTGGGGGTGTCGATGCCGATCCCGCTGTTCAACCGCAACCAGGGCAATGTGCTCGCCGCCAGTCGCCGCGCCGACCAGGCCCGCGACCTGCGCAACGCCGCCGAGCTGCGCCTGCGCACCGAGACTCGCCAGGCCCTGGACCTGTGGCAAACCGCGAATACCGAAGTGCGCTCGTTCAACCAACAGATCCTGCCCGCCGCCCAAAGCGCGGTGGACAGCGCCACCCGTGGCTTCGAAATGGGCAAGTTCAATTTCCTCGACGTGCTCGACGCCCAGCGCACCTTGATTGCGGCCCGTACCCAATACCTCGTGGCCACCGCTCAGGCGACTGACGCCTGGGTGCGCATCGAACGGATTTACGGCGACCTCGCCCGGTTTTGATTTTTTCAGGAGCGTTCCATGAACCACAAACACAGGATGGCGCTGGCCGTTGCGCTGATGCTGGCGTGGCCGACCCTCAGCGCTGCGGCAGAGGCGGAAGAAGAAGGCAAACTTGAGTTGACCGACCAGCAAATCCAGGCCGCCGGCATTCAACTCGCGCCCGCCCAATCCCGGCAGATCAGCACCGTGCTGTCACTGCCGGGCGAGGTGCGATTCGACGAAGACCGCACCTCCCACATCGTGCCGCGTGCCGCCGGCGTGGTGGAGTCGGTGAAGGTCAACCTCGGGCAGTCGGTGAAGAAGGGCGAACTGTTGGCGGTGATCGCCAGCCAGCAGATTTCCGATCAGCGCAGCGAACTGGCGGCCAGCCAACGCCGGGTCGAACTGGCCCGCACCACCTTCCAGCGCGAGCGCCAGTTATGGCAGGACAAGATCTCCGCCGAACAGGATTACCTGCTGGCGCGCCAGGCGCTGCAAGAGGCCGAAATCGCCCTGAACAACGCCCGGCAAAAGATGAACGCCCTGAGCGGCAGCGCCGTATTGGTGGGCGGCAATCGCTACGAACTGCGTGCGCCGTTCGACGGCGTGGTGGTGGAAAAACACCTCGGCGTCGGCGAGGTGGTGAGCGAGACCAGCAACGCCTTCACCCTGTCGGACCTGTCCCAGGTGTGGGTCACCTTCGGCGTGTTTCCCAAAGACTTGAACAAGGTCCAGGTCGGCAAGCCGGTGAAGGTCACCTCCTCGGAAATGGGCACCGAAGTGCTCGGCACCGTGGCCTATGTCGGCAACTTGCTGGGGGAGCAGACCCGCACCGCCACCGTGCGCGTCACGGTGCAGAACCCTGACGACTCGTGGCGCCCAGGCTTGTTCGTCGCCGTGCAGGTCGCTACCGATACGTATCAGGCCAAGGTGACGGTGCCGCAGGAAGCAATCCAGACCGTCGAGGACAAACCCTCGGTGTTCGTGCGAACCCCCGACGGCTTCATGACGCGCCATCTCGAACTGGGCGTCAGCGAAAACGGTTTTGTCGAAGTGCGCCAGGGCCTCGACGCCGGAGCGCAGGTGGCCACGGTCGGCAGCTTCATCCTCAAGTCCGAATTGGGCAAGGCCTCGGCCGAGCACGCCCATTGATCCTGCGAGTGATTTCCCATGTTTGAGCGCCTTATCCAATTCGCTATCGAGCAGCGCATCATCGTGCTGTTGGCGGTGCTGTTGATGGCCGGTGTCGGCATCGCCAGCTATCAGAAACTGCCCATCGACGCGGTGCCCGACATCACCAACGTGCAGGTGCAGATCAACTCGGCGGCGGCGGGGTTTTCGCCGCTGGAAACCGAGCAGCGCATCACCTTTCCGATTGAAACCGCCATGGCCGGGCTGCCGGGTTTACAGCAGACCCGCTCGCTGTCGCGCTCGGGTTTGTCCCAGGTCACGGTGATTTTCAAGGACGGCACCGACCTGTTCTTCGCCCGCCAACTGGTCAACGAGCGCTTGCAGGTGGCCCGCGAGCAATTGCCGGATGGCATCGAAACCATGATGGGGCCGATTTCCACCGGGCTCGGGGAAATTTTCCTGTGGACCGTGGAAGCGAAAGACGGCGCGCGCAAGGAAGACGGCTCAGTTTATACGCCGACCGATCTGCGGGTGATCCAGGACTGGATCATCAAGCCGCAACTGCGCAACGTGCCGGGCGTGGCCGAGATCAATACCATCGGCGGCTTTGCCAAGGAATACCAGATCGCCCCGGACCCCAAGCGCCTGGCGGCCTATAACCTGACCTTGAGTGACCTGGTCACCGCGCTGGAGCGCAACAACGCCAACGTTGGCGCCGGCTACATCGAACGCAGCGGCGAGCAATTGCTGATCCGCGCGCCGGGGCAAGTCGGGTCCATCGACGACATCGCCAACATTGTGATCACCACGTCCGACGGTACGCCGATTCGGGTGCGCAACGTCGCGCAAGTCGATATCGGCCGTGAGTTGCGTACCGGCGCCGCCACCGAAAATGGCCGCGAAGTGGTGCTGGGTACGGTGTTCATGTTGATCGGCGAAAACAGCCGCACCGTGTCCCTGGCGGTCGCGAAAAAACTCGAAGAGATCAACCGCTCGCTGCCGGAAGGCGTGGTCGCCGTCACCGTCTACGACCGTACCAACCTGGTGGAAAAAGCCATCAGCACGGTGAAGAAAAACCTCTTCGAAGGGGCGTTGCTGGTGGTGGCGGTGCTGTTCCTGTTCCTCGGCAATATCCGCGCCGCGCTGATCACCGCGATGGTCATTCCCCTGGCCATGTTGTTCACCTTTACCGGGATGTTTACCAACAAGGTCAGCGCCAACCTGATGAGCCTCGGCGCCCTGGATTTCGGGATTATCGTCGACGGCGCAGTGGTGATTGTCGAGAACGCCATCCGCCGCCTGGCCCACGCCCAGCAGCGCCACGGGCGGTTGTTGACCCGCAGCGAGCGCCTGCATGAAGTGTTTGCGGCGGCCAAGGAAGCGCGGCGTGCGCTGATCTTCGGGCAGTTGATCATCATGGTGGTGTACCTGCCGATCTTTGCCCTTACCGGCGTTGCCGGGAAGATGTTCCACCCGATGGCCTTCACCGTGGTGATCGCGCTGCTGGGGGCGATGATTCTGTCTGTCACCTTTGTGCCGGCGGCGATTGCGTTGTTCGTGACCGGCAAGGTCAAGGAAGAAGAAAACCTGGTGATGCGCACCGCACGGCGTGTCTACGCGCCAGTGTTGGATTGGGTGATGACGCGCCGGCCGCTGGTGTTCGGTCTGGCGGTGTTGACCATCGTTGCGTCGGGCCTGGTGGCCAGCCGCATGGGCAGCGAATTTATCCCCAGCCTCAGCGAAGGTGACTTCGCCCAACAAGCATTGCGCGTGCCGGGCACCAGCCTGACGCAATCGGTGCACATGCAGCAGCAGCTGGAAAAAACCTTGATGGCCGAGGTGCCGGAAATCGAACGGGTATTTGCCCGCACCGGCACCGCGGAAATCGCCTCCGACCCGATGCCGCCGAACATCTCCGACAGCTACGTGATGCTCAAACCCAAGGACCAGTGGCCCGACCCGAAGAAGTCCCGCGAGGCAATCATCGCCGACATCCAGCGCGCCAGTGCGATTGTGCCGGGCAGCGTGTATGAGTTGTCGCAACCGATCCAGCTGCGCTTCAACGAGCTGATTTCCGGGGTGCGCAGTGACGTGGCGGTGAAGGTGTTTGGTGACGACATGGCGGTGCTCAACAAGACCGCCGGGGAAATTGCCGAGACCTTGCAAACCCTCCAGGGCGCCTCGGAAGTGAAGGTGGAACAGACCTCCGGCCTGCCGGTGCTGACCATCAATATCGACCGCGACAAGGCCGCGCGTTTTGGCCTGAATGTGGGCGATGTGCAAGACACGATTGCCGTTGCCGTGGGTGGGCGCCAGGCCGGGACGATGTACGAAGGCGACCGGCGTTTCGACATGGTCGTGCGGTTGTCCGACGCGCTGCGCACCGACATCGAAGGCTTGTCGCGGTTGCTGATCCCGATTCCGGCGCTGGTGAACAACGCGGCGGGGCAGTTGGGGTTTATCGCACTGTCGGAAGTCGCCAGCCTGGACCTGGTGCTCGGCCCCAACCAGATCAGCCGCGAAAACGGCAAGCGCCTGGTGATCGTCAGCGCCAACGTGCGTGGGCGGGACATCGGTTCGTTTGTCGAGGAGGCCGGGGCTGCCATCGACACCCAGGTGAAAATCCCTGCGGGTTACTGGACCTCCTGGGGCGGCCAGTTCGAACAGTTGAAGGAAGCCTCCGAGCGCTTGCGCATCGTGGTGCCGGTGGCGTTGCTGCTGGTGTTCGGGCTGCTGTTCATGATGTTCAACAACCTCAAGGACGGGCTGCTGGTGTTCACCGGGATTCCCTTCGCGTTGACCGGCGGGATCATGGCGCTTTGGCTGCGGGACATTCCGCTGTCGATCTCGGCGGGTGTGGGCTTTATCGCGCTGTCGGGGGTGGCGGTGCTGAACGGGCTGGTGATGATTGCCTTCATTCGCAACCTGCGGGAAGAGGGGCGCTCATTGTCGGTAGCGATCAACGAAGGCGCCCTGACGCGCTTGCGCCCGGTGTTGATGACGGCGTTGGTGGCGTCGCTGGGGTTTATCCCCATGGCCCTGGCCACCGGCACCGGCGCCGAAGTGCAGCGCCCGTTGGCGACGGTGGTGATTGGCGGGATTATCTCGTCGACGCTGCTGACCCTGCTGGTATTGCCGGCGCTGTATCACTGGGCACATCGGCGTGAAGAACAGGAAGACCGCCTGATGCCTGACCAATAACCTGTGGTGAGGGAGCAAGCTCCCTCACCACAATGGTTTATTGGCAGATAGCGTTGGTATGAAGGGGAAACACCAACCGAAACACAGTGAAATCTCCGGGCTCGCTGCTGACCTCTGCCCGGCCTTGATGCAGGGTCATGATCGACCGCACGATGGCCAGCCCCAGCCCGGTCCCTCCTTCGGAGCGGGCGCGGCTGCTGTCGACGCGGTAGAAACGCTCGAACAGGTTCGGCAGGTGGTGCGCTTCAATCCCCGGGCCCGGGTTGCCCACCGACAGCGACACCTGCTGCCCGTGGGTTTCCACCTGCAACGACACCGTGGAAGCGTGCCGGGTATGCCGGATGGCATTGGACAACAAGTTGGAAATCGCCCGCTGAATCATCAGGCGGTCGCCATGCACCGAGGCATCGCCGTTGAGGCTCAGGGTCAGGTGCTTGTCTTCGGCACTCAAGGCAAACAATTCCATGACCCGGCGCGCTTCGTCGGCCAGGGACACCGGCGCAAACGAAACCCGCGCCGTCGGGTGGCTGACCTGCGCCAGAAACAGCATGTCGGAGACGATCCGTGCCAGGCGTTCCATCTCTTCGGTGCTGGATTCCAGCACCGCCTTGTACTCCTGGGGCGGTCGCTCACGAGACAACGTCACCTGCGCCTTGCCCATCAAGTTGGTCAGCGGCGCACGGAGTTCATGGGCCAGGTCATCGGAGAACTGCGACAACTGCTGCACCCCGCCGTCCAGGCGCTGCAGCATGAAGTTGATGCCTTGCGCCAACTCGCCCAGCTCCTTGGGCAAGTTATCCACAGCCAGCCGATGCGTCAGGTCCTGGGTGGTGACCTTGGCGGCGACGCGGCTGAACTGTTGCAGCGGCGCCAGCCCGCGTTGCACCACCCACCAGGCGCCAATGCCGATCAGCAGCAACAGCAGCGGCAGGGCGATCACCGTGGAGCGCAGGTACGCACTGAGCAAGGCCTGATCGTCCATGCGGTCGAGCGACAGCAACACCCGCACGCGTTCGCCGCTGGCCAGGCGCATCAGGCTGGAGGCACTCAGCACTTGGTTGCCGTTGCTGTCGTCCCAGTTCAGGTAGCCGAGGGTTTGCCGCGGGGCGAAGTCGGTCAGCAACGGTTCCTGGGGCTTGGCGCCGACACTGAGCAGCACCGCGTCATCGGGCGCGGTGCCAACGATGGTCAGGTAAAAATTGTCATGCCCCATGACCAGGTCCATCAGCGAGTGCGGGCGGGCCTGGATGGCGCGGGTGTCCAGGCCCAGGGCCAGGCTGTGCTGGATCTGCTCCATCTTGCTTTCCAGGCCCTTGCGCGCCAGGTTCTCAAGCTCGTGGGTCAGCGCCAGGTACGCCAGCGTCGCGAGCAACACCACCAGGCCCGCGCCCATCAGGCTCACCGTCAGGCCGAGGCGCATCGACAGGCTGCTGGATCTCATTGGCGGGCCTCCAGCACATAGCCCACGCCACGAATGGTGTGGATCAGCTTGACGTCACTCTGGTCATCGACCTTGGCCCGCAAGCGGCTGATGGAGACTTCCACCACGTTGGTGTCGCAGTCGAAATTCATGTCCCAGACCAGGGAGATAATCTGCGTGCGGGTCAGCACTTCGCCGGACTGGCGCATCAACACATGCAGCAGGGCGAACTCTTTGGTGGTCAGGTCGATGCGCCGAGTGCCGCGGTATGCGCGGTGGCGGCGCGGGTCCAGCTCCAGGTCCGACACACGAAATACGTCCGGCACCGGTATGTGTTCACTGCGGCGCAACAGGGTACGCACGCGGGCCAGCAGTTCGGGAAACTCGAAGGGTTTGACCAGGTAATCGTCGGCGCCCATGTCCAGGCCCTTGATCTTGTCGGTCAGCCGGCCACGGGCGGTCAGCATCATCACCCGCTGGTTGCTGTCGCGACGCAGCTGCTCCAGCACGTCCCAGCCGTCCCTGGCCGGCAGGTTTACATCCAGAATCACCAGTTCATAGGCGTGTTGCCCGGCCAGGTGCAGGCCGTCCACGCCGCTGGCCGCACAGTCGACCACGTAACCGCTTTCGGTCAGGCCCTGCTGCAGGTAGGCGGCAGTCTTTTGCTCGTCCTCAACCACAAGGATACGCATGGGGATTTACCTTTTATTGATAGAGAGAGGCTGCGATTCGAATTTTCGGAAGCCTGAAGGCTGAAGTAGCTTCAGGGTCAATCAACCAGTTTGTGACTGGTTGTTGCGCTGCAATCCTGCGGACAAAAAAAACGCCCCATCCGGGGCGTTAAAAATTCATCTCTTTCCAAAGGAGCTACACAAAAGCTTCAGAGATGAATGTGCTCGGTGTGCGCCGTTCAGATCGACTGCTTCTGTGCGTCGGCGGGCGCGGCCTCGGCCACGGACTGTTCGCCGTGGACCTGCTGCTGTTGCTGGCGGAACTCGGCGAGAAATTGCCGGGAACGGTCGGCACCGTCGTCGGCCAGGGCGACGGTGGATGTAGCGCCGAGAAAGCTGATCAATAACACGTAAGATGGCTTCATGACTGTTCTCCAATTAAGGCGTGTGCCGTTAGTTGGGTCCAGTATATGAAGTTCAACTTAACGAGAAGGTGAGGCGCATATTACAGTTCTGACAGACTTCAAATTGTGAACAGATGTTAGTCAACGGCAAGTGAATGTAAGCACCTGCCGTTGTGACGGTTTAAAGGATCGCCAGCGGATACTCCACAATCAACCGGACTTCTTCCAGGTCTGACTCAAACGCACTTGAACGAACGGTCGCCTGACGCAACCGCAGCGACAGGTCTTTCAAGTTGCCGCCCTGCACCACGTACTTGGCTTCGATATCCCGTTCCCAGCGGCGTTGATCGGTCAGCGGGTCGCCGGCCGCGTCCCGGCGCATGTACACCGCGTTGGCGTTGCTGTAGTCGGCGCCGGTGCCTTTGCCGTAGCGGGTCATGAACGAAAGGCCGGGAATGCCGAAGGGCTGCATGTCGAGGTTATAGGTGAGCATCCACGAGCGTTCCTTGGGCGAGTTGAAGTCGCTGTACTGGATCGAGTTGTTGAGGAAGATCGAGTCGGACATACGCAGGTAGTCAAAGTCGCCGTCCCCGTTGTTGCGCTGGTGGGACAAGGCCAGGCTGTGGGCGCCCACCTTGACCCCGAGCCTGGCGCTCCAGATGTTGTTATCGAACTCGCCCAGGCGTTTTTTGCCCTCGTCCACGGCCTTGTAATAGTTGAAGTCGCCAAACAGAGACACGTCATCGTTCAGCGGGTAGCTGGCGGCGCTGCCGAAGTAGTACTGGTCCCAGGCATCCTTCAGGCGGCTGGTGTACAGGCTGAGGCTGAGGTGCTTGTTCACCTGGTAGTCGCCACCGGCATAGCCGATCCAGGGCGAATCCACCTTGCCCGCATAAAAGGTCGCAAAGCCTTTGTCCATGCCGCTCTGGGTCGGCTGGCTCATGCCGTTCAGGTGCCCGGCCTGCAAGCTCAGGCCCTCGAGACTGGTGTTTTGCGCGGTGACGCCGCGAAAGCTTTGCGGCAATACGCGCGCGTCGCCGTAGGCCACCACCGGGGTCAGCGGGAACACATCACCGGCCTTGATCACGGTATCCAGCAGGCGCACTTTTACCGCGCCACCGAGCTTGCTGTAGCCGTCTTCGGGGTGATTGTCGCTGTCCACCGGCAGCACGCCGAACGAGCCCTTGCCGCCGCTGCGGCCGGTGCCGGAGTCGAGTTTCAGGCCATACATCGCAAAGGCGTCCAGGCCGAAACCCACCGACCCCTGGGTAAAACCGGACTCGAATTTGCCGATAAACCCCTGGGCCCAGGCTTCGGAGTAGCCATTGCCGGTGGGGCTCGACTGGCCTTTGCGGTCGTCACGGTTGAAATAGAAGTTACGGGCCAGCACGTTCAGCGTGCTGCCTTCGATAAAACCTTCGGGTTTGTCTTCCACGGCCATGCCTGAAAGCGGTGCAAGGCCTGCCAGGGCGGCAATCATGGAAACGGAAAGTGTGCGGTTAGTGCTCATGTAGCGCTCCTCGGTTTTGGCAGCTATTAGCTTCTTATCGATGGGGCATTCTTGTTGTGGTGTTGCCCAAGCGGATAGTTGCAAACACGAGATAACGACGAGGTGGCGCACAGATTACAATTTTGGAATTTCAATAAAACATAACCAATAAGTAATCTTTCGGTGAACTTTACGACAGGCTTGGTTAGTTACCCTTGCTCTGAACTTTTAATTCAATAAGTCAGACGAGGAAGCCCTCATGAACACCCTGAAAACCACGGTTGCGGCACTGGCCCTGATCTTTTCCGTTGGCGCGATGGCTGAAGGCGGAGGTGATCGCACCTTCGCCCAGATGATGCAAAACAACGAGCAGGCGATGGCCGCCTACGCCGCGAAAAAGGGCCTGCCTGCGCCCGTCGTCCAGAGCTATCGCTACGGCATGAAGCTGGACATTGCCAAGGTGGTTAACGTGACGCCGCCGATCCGTTCGTGCACCGCAGTGCCGTCGCGCATGACCTATGAAGACTCCACCGGCAAACTCAATACGCTGCAGTATCAGGTCATGGGTATCTGCCGTAACAACGGCAGTTGAGGTCTCGAAAAATATAATTGGGCAACGGGCTAAAGCGCTCTTAAGAAAACGCCGGTAGCGCCGATGCAGGTCAGATCCCGTCCTCATTTGCCCACCGGTGCCTCCATGTTCAACACCCGTCTCAAGCAGGAGCTGTCTGCTCTTCGCGAAGAATTATCAAGCCTGCAGCAGGTCAAGGAGAGCCTGGACAGTGAAATGATGACCCTGACACTGGATCCCGAAGGGCGCATCGAGTCGGTCAATGCCATCTTTCTTCAGGAGATGGGTTACCAGGCAAGCCAACTGCAAGGCCGCTTGATCGACGATATAGTGCCGGCGCACGTCAAGCAGGACACGTTTCAACTGCGTTTCAAAAACGCCCTGGTGCGTGGCGAGCACTTCGCCGGTACCGTGCGCCTGACCCGGGGCAACGGCGACGAGGCGTGGCTGCGCTCCATCGTGCAGCCGGTGCGCAGTTCGGACGGACGCATCAAGCATTTTTCGGTGTACTCCAGCGACCTGACGCGCACCATCGAAGCGTCTCGTGAACACGAAAACCTGATCACTGCGCTGGTGCGCTCCACGGCGGTGATCGAGTTTGACCTCAACGGTAATGTGCTGACGGCCAATGACCGTTTCCTCAACGGCATGGGTTACAGCCTGGCGCAGATCCAGGGCAAGCATCACCGGATATTCTGTGAGTCGCAGGACGCCAACAGCGTCGAGTACCAACAGTTCTGGAAGCGTCTGAACGCCGGCGAATTCGTCGCCGGCCGCTTCAAGCGTGTCGACAGTCATGGCCGCACCGTGTGGCTGGAGGCTTCCTACAACCCGGTACTCGACGCCAATGAGCGGCTGTACAAAGTGGTCAAGTTCGCCACGGTGATCACCGACCAGGTCAACCAGGAGCAGGCCGTGGCCGACGCGGCCAACATCGCCTACAGCACCTCGCTGCAAACCGACAGCAGCGCCCAGCGCGGCACCACCGTGGTCACCCAGGCGGTGGACGTGATGCGCGACCTGGCCAAGCACATGCAACAGGCGGGCGAGGGCATCGAAGCGCTGAACGCCCAGTCCCAGGTGATCGGCAGCATCGTCAAGACCATCAGCGGCATCGCCGAACAGACCAACCTGCTGGCCCTCAACGCCGCCATCGAAGCCGCCCGCGCTGGTGAGCAAGGCCGTGGTTTTGCGGTGGTGGCCGATGAGGTTCGGCAACTGGCGTCGCGTACCAGCAAGGCCACCGAGGAAATCGTCGGCGTGGTGCGCCAGAACCAGGACATGGCCCGCGACGCCGTGGCGCTGATGACCGATGGCCGCCTGCAAGCCGAACAAGGCCTGGCCCTGGCGGCCGAGGCGGGCACGGTGATCGTGGAGATCCAGGACGGTGCGCAGAAAGTGGTCAGCGCAGTGGGGCAATTCGCCAATCAACTGAGCAGCTAGTCACCGGGGCTCATGCTTGAGGTATCGTAAGTTTTTTTTCCGAGCCTTTCGTCCATGAGCCCAAACCATCGCCGTCCCGTCCCGCTGTCCAAGGCCTACCGCTTGCTCAACCACGGCCCGACCGTGCTGGTCAGCGCCGCGCACAACGGCCAGCGCAACATCATGGCGGCTGCGTGGGCCATGCCGCTGGATTTCGAACCGCCCAAAGTTGCCGTCGTGCTGGACAAGGCCACCTGGACCCGGCAACTGCTGGAAGGCGCCGGCACCTTTGTGCTCAACGTGCCGTGTGCGGCCCAGGCCGATATCGTGCAGACGGTGGGCAACACCACCGGCAGCGAGACCGACAAGTTCGCAGCGTATGGCTTGCAGACGTTCAGTGGTGAACACACCGATGCGCCGATGCTCGAAGGCTGCGTAGCGTGGCTGGAGTGCCGGTTGCTGCCGGAGCCGCATAACCAGCAGACCTACGATTTGTTCCTCGCCGAAGTGGTGGCGGCCGAGGCGGATGAGCGGGTGTTCAGTGAAGGCCGCTGGCATTTCGAAGGGCAGGATGCGCTGCGTACCTTGCACCATGTGGCGGGTGGGCATTTCCTGACGATTGGCGAGCCGCTGGAAGGTAAACACCTTGCGTAATGCCGTACATCAAACCTGTAGCTAGGGGGCTTGTCCTGTAGTGAGGGGGCTTGTCCTGTGGCTATGGGGGTTGTCCTGTGGTGAGGGGGCTTGTCTGTGGTGAGGGGGCTTGTCCTGTCACCACAGACAAGCCCCCCTGCAACAGGACAGCCCCTCACCACAGGACAACCCCCCTAGCCACAATGGGTGTGTTACCACCGCGCCTTGTTGAGTGCCTCGGCAAACGCCATCAACTTCGGCGAGTACTGCCGCGACGGCGGATACACCAGCGATATCGCGCGGCTGCGCCCGGCAAAATCTTCCAGCAAGGGCACCAGGCGCCCGGCCGCCAGATCGTCTCTCACCGCAAAATCCATCACCTGGGCGATGCCAAACCCACCGACAGCACCGTCCACCAGCGCGTCGCCGATATCAAAGATCAGCCTTCCTTCGACGCTTACGTCCTGCACCTTGCCATCGAGCATGAATTGCCAGTCCACCAGCCGGCTGGTGCGCAGGTTGCGCACGGTCAGGCAGTTGTGGTCCTTGAGTTCATCGACGGTCTGCGGTGCTCCAAAACGCGCAAGGTACGCCGGGGCGGCAACGGTGACCCAGCGCAGCGGCGGCAGCGCCCGGGCGATCAGGCGCTGATCCTGGATATCGCCGGTGCGCAGCAAGGCATCAAAGCCTTCATCGACGATGTCCACCAGGCGGTCGGTCATTACCGCTTCGATGCGCAGGTCGGGGTATTGCAGGGTCAATTCGCCGATTACCGGCATCACCACCTTGCGACCGAACAACGACGGCGTGCTGATTTTCAGCAGGCCGGACGGCGAACTGCGGCGGTCGAGCATCTGCTGCTCGGCTTCGGCCAGTTCCGCCAGCAGCGGCGCGCTGCGTTCATAGAGCATTTGCCCGTCGGGCGTGAGGCTCACGCTGCGGGTGTTGCGTTGCAGCAGGCGCACGCCCAGCTGGTTTTCCAGCCGGGAAATGGCCCGGGACAATCCGGATTGAGTCAGCCCCAGGTCCCCGGCGGCGCGGGTGAAGCTGCGGGTTTCGGCGACCCGCACCAGCAGGCGAACAGCGTTCAGGTCCATGATTAAAGTCATTACTGAAAGAGTGATAAGGCTATTTATCATCTGTTGAGCATGAAAGACACTGGCGCCTCTCATTTTCTGGCAGGACGCTGTGATGTCTTTCTCTCGACCCTCAGGCTGGATGCTGTTGCTGCTGGCGACCGCGCAACTGATCATCGCCCTGGACGCGACCATCGTGTTTGTCGCGCTGCCGCAGATCGGCAGCCACCTGGGTTTTTCCGCCCAGCAATTGCAGTGGGTGGTCAGCGCCTACAGCGTGGCGTTCGGTGGTTTCCTGCTGCTGGGCGGCCGGGCCGCCGACCTGTTGGGCAAGCGGCGTTTGTACATCCTCGGCCAGTCCTTGTACGCGCTGTCATCCCTGGCGGCGGTGCTCGGTGGCAGCGCCTTGCTGCTGGTGCTGGCCCGGGCGGTGCAGGGCGTGGGCGGGGCGCTGTTGTTCCCGGCCACGTTGGCGCTGATCAACACTCACTACGCCGAAGGCCCGGCCCGCAACCGTGCGTTTGCGGTATGGAGCGCGGCGTCTGCGGCGGGCCTGGCCTTGGGTGCGTTGCTCGGCGGCGTGCTGACCCAGGCCTGGGGCTGGGAAGCGGTCTTCCTGGTGAACGTGCCATTGGCCGGCGCCTGCGCGCTGGCGGCGCGCTACTGGATACCCGCCGATGGCGAGCGGGCCCGTGGGCGCAATTTTGATATCAGCGGCGCGTTGACCGTGACGCTGGGCGGCACGTTGCTGGTGTTCGCCCTGGTGCAAGGGCCGGAGTGGGGCTGGGCGGCGCCATCGACCCTCGGCTGCATGGCCGTGGCGTTGGCGCTGCTGGGGTTGTTCGCGTGGATCGAACACCGGGGCCGTGACCCCTTGATGCCGCTGCGGCTGCTGGGCTATCGCGAGTTGCGCATGGCCATGGTGTTGACCGCGGTATTCATGAGCAGCTTTGGCGTGCAGTACTACTTTCTGGCGGTGTATTACCAGCAGGTCTACGGCTACAGCGTGCTGCAGGCGGGGTTGGCGTTTTTGCCGGCGACCCTGGTGTGCACCGGCGGTATCTGGCTGGCTGAACGATCATTGGCGCGGCTGGGCTTGCGCACCACCCTGGTCAGCGGCCAGTTGGCGGGGGCGGTGGGCATCGCACTGGTGTGCGTGGCGTTGCCGACGGGGGCGGGATTCTGGTCGCTGCTGCCGGGGATTTTCATCCTGAGTATCGGCCAGGGCATGACCTGGACGGCAATGTGGGTGGCTGCCGGCCTGGGCATTCGGCCAGGAGAGCAGGGCGTGGCGGCGGGCATGGCGTCCACCAGCCAGCAGATTGGCGGCGCATTGGGGCTGGCGTTGCTGGTGTCGTTGGCGAATGCCGGCGGGTCGACGGGTGCGGCGCAGGCGGGTGGGATCGAACTGGCGTTGTGGTGGAGCGCGGCGATTGCCCTGGCGGGAGCGGTGCTGGCGTTGGCCCTTAAAGAACGAGCTCCAGCGTCGAATACGATTTCGGCAGCGACATAGTTCAATGGTAGGAGCTGGCTTGCTGTGGTGAGGGGGCTTGCCCCCCGACGGGTTCACCACAGATTGATGGGGCTGCTTCGCAGCCCAACGCGGGGCAAGCCCGCTCGCCACAACAAGCCCGCTCACCACAGCAAGCCCGCTCCCACATTTTTGGTTGTATTCCAAAGGCGGGATTTTCAGCGCCCGAGCATCTTCACCCAGCGCGACGGTGGCATGCCGAAGGTGCTGCGAAACTGGCGGGTCATGTGGCTCTGGTCGGTGAAACCGGCGGTCAGCGCGGCATCCACCAGTGACTGGCCCTGGCCCAGCAGGCTGCGCACCAGGTCCAGGCGACGCATGGTCAGGTAGCGATAAGGGCTGGTACCAAACAACAATCGAAAATCCCGCGACAACGCCCAGCGGTCGCGGTTGGCGTATTCCGCCATCTCATCGAGGGTGATCGGGCTGCCCAGCGCGCTGTGGATAAATTCCCGCGCGCGCTCGGCGGCGCGGTAGTCGAAGGTCTTGCGGTTCACCGTGATGCCCGACGCATTGTTCAGCGCCTGGGCCAGGTCAAACATCGCGTCCTGTTCCTGCAACGGATCAATCGGGCAATCCAGGCTTTGCAGCAACACTTCGCTGGCGCGGTACAGCCACGGGTCGCTGGACAGCCCGCCGGGAATAAACGGCAACGGCTTGCCGCCGAGCACCTGCTGGATCAGCGCCGGCTCCACGTAGATCATCCGGTATTTGAAGCCTTCCTCGCTGCCGGCCCAACCGTCATGCACTTCGTCGGGATGGATCACCATGGTCCGCCCCGGCAGGCTGTGGGTCATGCCGCCGCGATAGTGAAAACTCTGCACGCCGAACAGGGTGCGGCCGATGGCGTAGGTGTCATGGCGATGGGGGTCGAAGCCAAACCCGGCAAAATACGCCTCGATACGCTCCAGGCCACTGGCGTGGGGCGCGCGGTGCAGCCAGTCGAGAGAGGGTTTGGTCATGGTGAAAGCCGCAAGTCGGGACGCAAATACGTTAACCCAGTGTGACCGGGCTGTCTGCCGTGGTCTTGAACGATTGTGCCAGCACCGGAACGACGGAGGCAGGGATACGATTTATACGTGGATATCGCAAATCATTAAAAAATGATTGTTTTACGATAATTTATCGTTTATTTTTCGCCTCACATTAACCCCCGAGGCTTACCCATGAATTCCCAACGTCTTGCCCAACTTAGCCAGCGCATGGCACTGCTCACCCTGCTGTTGATTGTCGCGATGCTGCTGCTCAATACCACCGCGTGGCTTTACCCGGTACAAAGCGCTTCGGTCGGGTTTGGTTTCGCCTTGAGTGCTCAACAGATCGAGGGGCGGGCCGAGATGGTGGCGGCGTTCCCTTGGTGGCAGACCCTGGGCGGTGTCCTGCTCTCCAGCATTCCCCTGATGGCGCTGGTGTCGGGCTTGAATCATTTGCGCCAGCTGTTTCAGAACTATGCCCGTGGCGAGTATTTTTCCAGCGCCGCCGCCCAGCACTTGGGTAAAGTAGGCCGGGCCGTGGCACTGTGGGTGTTGCTGGATTTTCTGTGCGAGCCATTGCTCAGTGTCTGGGTCACGATGAATGAGCCGGTTGGCCAGCGGCTGCTCACCTTGAGTTTTACCCCGCCCAGCATCGTTGCGCTGTTTCTCGCCGGCTGCATCTCGGTGATCGCGCGTATCCTGTGGCAGGCCAGTGAAGTGGATTCTGAAAACCGCACGTTTGTTTGAGAACAGCATGTCTATTGTCATTGAGTTGGACGTTATGCTCGCCCGGCGCAAGGTCAAGTCCAAGGACCTGGCCGCCGCCATTGGTATCACCGAACAAAACCTGTCATTGCTCAAGCAAGGCAAGGTCAAGGGCATACGGCTGGCGACCCTGGACGCAATCTGCAAGTATCTGGAGTGTCAGCCGGGCGACCTGTTGGTGCACGAACCCGAACCTGAGCTGTAAACGGCAAGGCTCTTTTAATTCCCTTAAGGATGGATCAATCGATGCTTTTCCCCAGCCTGCCGTATGCCGCGCCGTTGTTGTCGCTGGCCTTGCTCTGGACCGTCGCGGTGGTGACGCCCGGCCCGAACTTCTTCAACACCGCGCAACTGGCCGCCAGTTGTTCACGCCGCCATGGCGTGGTGGCGTCGGCTGGCGTGGCCACCGGCACCGTGATGTGGGGTCTGGCAGGCGGCTTGGGGATCAAGTCGTTGTTCACTGCAGCGCCCATGTTGTACCTGGCGTTCAAGATCATCGGCGGCTGCTACCTGATTTACCTGGGGTTGAAGCTGTTCAAACGCTCGGCACCGTCGATGGCCCAGAACCTGTTGCCCGACGAACCGCGTCGCTCGTTGTTCTCTGCCTGGCGCCTGGGTTTGCTGGGCAACCTGTCCAACCCCAAGGCGGCGCTGTTCGTCGCGACGATCTTTGCGTCCACCATGCCGCAGTCACCGTCGCCGATGCTGTTGACCCTGGCCGTGATCACCATGGCGACGCTGTCGTTCAGTTGGTATTCCTGCGTGGCGCTGGTGTTTTCCAGTGAACGCATGGCCAACGTCTACAGCCGCTCGCGCAAGTGGCTGGACCGGTTTGCCGGTGGTTGTTATGTGCTGTTCGGGGCCACGCTGGTAGCGAATCGCTGACGGCTCATGGTAAGAAGCCTTACTTTCAAACGTGAGGCCGATCATGAGCAAGCTGCGGGTAGGGATTATTTTTGGTGGCCGTTCGGCCGAGCACGAAGTGTCGCTGCAATCGGCGCGCAACATCGTCGATGCACTGGACCGTTCGCGCTTCGAGCCGATCCTGATCGGCATCGACAAGGCCGGCCACTGGCACCTCAACGACACCTCGGGCTTTTTGCTCAACGAGGAAAACCCGGCGCTGATCGCCCTCAATCAATCCAACCGTGAACTGGCCGTGGTGCCGGGCAAGGCCAGCCAGCAACTGGTGGAAACCGCCAGCCAGGCCACCCTGGAACATGTCGACGTGATCTTCCCGATCGTCCACGGCACCCTCGGCGAAGATGGCTGCCTGCAAGGCCTGCTGCGCATGGCGGACTTGCCGTTTGTCGGCTCCGATGTGCTGGGGTCGGCCGTGTGCATGGACAAGGACATCAGCAAACGCCTGCTGCGCGATGCCGGGATTGCCGTGACACCGTTCATCACCCTCAACCGTCGCACGGCGGCGCGAACCACCTTCGAACAAGCCCGGCAGAAACTCGGAGTGCCGATGTTCGTGAAACCCGCGAACCAGGGTTCATCCGTGGGCGTCAGCAAGGTAAGCAGCGAGGCTGAATATCAGGCCGCCGTAGAACTGGCCCTCGGGTTTGATGAAAAGGTGCTGGTGGAGTCGGCGGTAAAAGGCCGGGAAATCGAATGCGCCGTGTTGGGCAACGAGAATCCCATCGCCAGTGGTTGCGGCGAGATCGTGGTGCGGGACGGTTTCTACTCCTACGACAGCAAATACATCGATGACCAGGCGGCCCAGGTGGTGGTGCCGGCGGACATCAGTGTTGAAGACAGCGAGCGCATTCGCGCCTTGGCCATCGAAGCGTTTGAGACGTTGGGCTGTGCCGGGCTGGCGCGGGTGGATGTGTTTCTGACGGACGAGGGCGAGGTGCTGATCAACGAGATCAACTCGTTGCCGGGTTTTACCCGCATCAGCATGTACCCCAAGTTGTGGCAGGCGGCGGGCATGAGCTACAGCGAGCTGGTAAGCCGGTTGATCGAGCTGGCGCTGGAGCGGCATGCGGGGCGTAAGGGGCTGAAGATCAGCCGGTAGCCCAGGAATGCCATCAGGCGTTACTGAGGACTTCTCGAAAAACGTCCGGCCTGATGGCTGCTATATGCAGCAATGAACGTGCTGCGCCGGACGGAGAGCGGCGGCCTTGCTCCCATTCTTGAAGCGTTCGTACAGAGACTCCCAGCAATTCGGCGAACTTGGGTTGCGACAGCCCAGTTTTACTTCGGGCCTCGGCGGCTTGGGTGATTTCGACGTGATGGACCTGGCCATGACGACCTTCCTTGACATCAATAACGGCAGCCAGCAATTCCTCGCCGATGTTGCGTTTGGCGTCACGTTCCTTAAGTTGTTTCTCAGTGAGTGGCATGGTTCATTTCCTTGGCGATTTTGTAGAGGACATGCGCGGGAATATTCTCGGTGGCACCTTTGCCATAAATCAGCAGGGCAACCAGTGCACCACACGCCAATTGTGTTGTGTAGATGATCCGCACTGAGCTGCTCTTGCCTCGGCCTTCAAGGCTCCAGCGTACTTTTCGGCAACCACCAGAGCCTGGAATGACAGTTCCTGAGTCGGGGTGGTTGGCGAGAAAAGCCATAAAAATACCCCGTTCTTCTTCGGTCCAGTAATCGGGCCATAGCTTGCTGAATAGTGGCGACTCGATGATCGTTAACACGCAAAATTCTACGTCTTTGACGTAGCCTCTGGCAAGGAATGGCGGGGCCAGGAAATGTCAGCGGATGGAGTGGTATTCAAGAAGCGTTGTATCGCAAAAGATGACAGCCTATGGGCTCCCCAAGGCTAGTAGCTACGAGAACTGTAGGGGGCTTCCCATAACTCTGCGCGAGCAATCCACGAATACAACAACGTCTTGCGCTCCGTGCTGTCATGGGTCCTTCGGCGATAACTCGCAAACGCCGGCGAGGTGCAATACGTACACACCTCACTCACCTCGACCTGTTCACGCCTGATTCCCGCCGTCTCCAGCAAGATCAGCGCATAACGACTCAAATCAAACCACGCACTCAAGGCCTGCCTGGGTTCTGGCGGCTGAATCTGCGGTGCCAACAACGGCCCCGGCTGCTCGAACGTCCACGGCGCATTCCCGTCCGGCCATAAGTGACCCTGGCTCGCCTGCAACTGCGCGACAAACTCGCCACTCACCTCATAACAACAAGGCTTGATCGACGGCCCGATCGCAACCCGCAATTGGTCCAGCGCCACTCCCTCGGCGGTAAACCGTTGCATGGCATTGGCGATAATCCCGCCTTGCAGCCCCTTCCAGCCGCCATGAATTGCCGCGACAAAATCTCCGCTCTCCGAGGCCATCAGCAACGGCAAACAGTCGGCAGTGATCACCGCGATCGGCTGCACATCCCGGCTGAAAACCCCATCGGCTTCAACCGTATTGGCCGTAAGCTCCGCGCTCCATTCAATGGTCGTGGCGCTGTGCACCTGCTTGCAGATGAACACGTCGTCAGGCCGCAATGGATCGTCAATCGAACAGAACCCATGGTCGACGCCAACCAGGGCGCCGAGGTTATTTGCCTTGTGCACGCGCAGCTCTCCAGTGAGTCACATCAGTCCCCGAGGGCCTCGCCTTCACGGCGTGGGTCCGCCCCGCCGATCAACGATACCTTGCCCTGGGCATCACGCACTCGAACGATCGCCTGGGCACCGCTGGTCATGTCGATTTCACTCAGGGCGTGGCCCTTGTCCTTCAGCGCCTGTTTCAATGGCGCACTGAACAAGCCGGCTTCCAGTTCGGTCGCCCCGTTGCGGCTGCCGAAGTTGGGCAGGCCGACGGCGGCTTGCGGGTCGAGGTTCCAGTCGAGCATGGCCACCAGGGATTTGCTCACATATTCGATGATCTGCGAACCGCCCGGGGAACCGACCGTGGCCACCAGCTCGCCGCTCTGGCGATCAAACACCAGCGTCGGTGCCATCGACGAACGCGGGCGTTTGCCGGGCTCGATCCGGTTGGCCACCGGTTGCCCATTTTCTTCGGGGATGAACGAGAAGTCGGTCATCTGGTTGTTCAGCAAAAAGCCCTGGACCATCACATGGGCGCCGAATGCCGACTCCACGGTAGTGGTCATCGACACCGCGCCACCCACGTCATCCACCGCCACCACTTGCGAGGTGGAAATGCGCAGTGGCGAGCGATCCGGCGCGTAGGCCACCTGAATCCCGGCAGGCTTGCCCGGCTTGGCGACGCCCATGCTGCGCTCACCAATCAGCGCGGCACGGCCGGCCAGATAATCCGGCGCCACCAGCCCGGCAACCGGCACCGGCACGTAGTCCGAGTCGGCCACGTATTGGGCGCGGTCGGCATAGGCGAGGCGGTCGGCTTCAGCGATCAGGTGCACCGCGTCGGGTACCGGCTCCAGGCCTGCGGGAGAGTCGTTCTTCACCGGCTTCAATAGCGCAAGCGTCATACGCGGGTCGCGGGCTTCCAGGGCCTGCAACGTACCGAGGATCTGCGCGATGGCGATCCCGCCCGACGACGGCGGCGGCATGCCGCAGACTTTCCAGCGCTTGTAGTCGGTGCACAACGGCGCCCGCTCAACCGCGCTGTAGCCCTTGAGGTCAGTCAGGGTCAGGCTGCCGGCGTTGCTGTTGCCCTGCACCTTGCGGGTGATTTCTTCGGCAATCGGGCCGTAGTACAGCGCGTCCGGCCCTTCCTTGGCGATGCGCTTGAAGACGTTGGCCAGCGCCGGGTTTTTCAGCAGCGTGCCGGTGGCCTTGGGGCTGCCGTCGGCGTTCAGGAAGTAGGCGGTCATTTCCGGCGAGCGGCTCATGTAACGGTCGGCGGCGATCAGGCTGTGCAGGCGCGCCGAGATCGGGAAACCCTGTTCGGCCAGGCGAATGGCCGGCTCGAACAGCGTTGCCCACTGCAGGTGACCGGTCTTTTTGTGGGCCATTTCCAGGGCGCGCAACACGCCCGGCGTTGCCACCGAGCGCCCGCCAATCTGTGCCTGCGGGAACGCCATCGGCGTGCCGTCGGCGTTGAGGAACAACCGCTCGGTAGCGCCCGCCGGTGCGGTTTCGCGACCGTCATAGGCCTGCACCTTTTTGCCGTCCCACAGCATGATAAACGCGCCGCCGCCGATCCCGGACGACTGCGGCTCCACCAGGGTCAGCACGGCTTGCATGGCAATTGCTGCATCGATGGCCGAGCCGCCTTTGCGCAGGATCTCGCGCCCGGCTTCAGCCGCCAGCGGGTTGGCGGCCGCCGCCATATGGCGCTCGGCGTGGCGGGTGCTCATGTCGGTGCGATAGCCCGAGCCGAGTTCCGGGGCGGGCGGCAGTTCGGGCGCGGTGGCGCTGTGGCAGGCGGCGAGGGTGAGGGCAGTGGTAATCAGTGAGAGGGCGGTAAGGCGTTGACGGTGGAAAATCGAAAACACGCGATGACTCCGTTCATTTGAGAATGATCTGTTGTCCGTGGGGAGGGAATGTACCTCAGCGGTTTGCGAGAGGGGAGATTGATCTGTATTTGGTTGTGCGGTACAACTATATACCTCTTCAATCGGGCAAGAGGTTTTCCCGTGAACCGTTCCAGGCCAGACCTTATCGATCAGATCCGCTCTGCCTCGCGCCTGATGGTGCGAGAGCTGGGCTTTATGCAGCCGAAGTTGGCGGCCAGCAGTTATCCACCGTCATCGGTGCACACGATTGTTGAAATCGGCGAGCGCGGCGCGCTGACGGCGGCGGAACTGGTCACCTTGCTGGGGCTGGAAAAGTCGTCCGTGAGCCGCATGGTGCGCAAGCTGATCGAGGCGGGCGAACTGGAAGAGTTTGCCAACGAGGACGATGCCCGCTCGAAAAAACTGCGGCTCACCGCGCGAGGCCAAAAGACGCTGGGCGAGATCGAAGCGTTTGCCCGGCGCCAGGTGGGCGAGGCGATTGCCGACCTGTCCAGCGAGCAGCAACAGGCCGTCAGTCGTGGGCTGGATCAATACGCCGGCGCCCTGCAAACCCAGCGCACCGGCGCCCGGCAACCCCGGCACTACCGCATTGCCCGTGGCTACCGGCCGGGCGTGATCGGGCGCATCGCGCAGATGCATGCCGAGTATTACGCCAAACACGCCAATTTTGGCCAGCCATTCGAAAGCCTGGTGGCGGCGGACATGGCCGAGCTGATGGGACGCCTGGCCAACCCGCGCAACGAAGTGTGGACGGTGCTGGATGGCGCGCAGATCGTCGGCTCGATTGCCATTGATGGCGAGGGCGAAAACGGCGAGGCGATCCTGCGCTGCTTTATTTTGGACCCGTCGGCCCATGGTCAGGGGTTAGGTAAACGGCTGTTGAAAGAAGCGGTGGATTTCTGTGATCAGCACCCGTTCCCGGCAGTGCGGTTGTGGACGTTCAAGGGCCTGGACGTGGCGCGCAAGCTGTATGAAAACGCGGGCTTTGTGCTGGTGTCGGAGCAGGAAGGGCAGCAGTGGGGCAAGTCGGTGGTGGAGCAGTGTTTTGTGCGGCAAGGGGTTTGATGCAACAGCGCCCCAGTCAGCGGGGCACCGTTGCGGTCTGAAGATCACTCGTCGAGATTGCCCATGGCGGTGGTATTAAAACCGCCGTCCACGTACATGATTTCCCCACTGATTCCCGACGCCAGGTCCGAGCACAGGAAGGCGCCCGCGTTGCCGACCTCCTCAATGGTGACGTTACGCCGCAACGGCGTTTGCGCCTCGTTGGCCGCCAGCATCTTGCGGAAATTCTTGATGCCGGAAGCGGCGAGGGTGCGATCGGCCCGGCAGACACCGCGTTAACCCGCGTACCTTCCGGGCCCAGGGATCCGGCGAGAAAACCCATGTGTAGCTCCTTTTTTCAGGTTGTTCGGCAGTAGTGGAATTTCGGCGGCGGGGGAATATTGCGAGGCACATGGGCGGGAAGCGATACTTTGCGGGGTGATGGCATTAAGCTATCCAGCACTTAACCTTCATGGCATTTAACAGAGTCTGAATTTATCTATGGGTCGTTCCTTTGCGTGGGTCATTCCGTTGTGCCTGGTGGCTGCTGTTGGAACGGGGTGTTCTTCTCATAAAGGCCCGCCCCCGGCCAAACCCAAGCCGGTCGTACTGACGGCAGACGACCATCATGCAAAAGTCATTTTCAGAATGCTCAGCACTGAATCACAGGTGCATTTCAGCGTTGGCCCGGCGGGAAACCTGAGCAGCGTGGGGAATGTTTACAATGATGCCCAAGAGCAACAAATGCCGGCGTTTGCCCGCGGGTTGTACAAGGGGCTGGCCCACGGGCTCTATCAGGTCCGGCCGTTCCGGGAGACGCTGGTGCCGGCGGATCAGGTGACCGTGGTAGAGGGCGTTGCGAACTGGCGCAATGATCGCGGCACGTCCTATACCCTGGAAAAGTGCGGACCGTTGTCCCGCAGCTTCCTGCCGAAGGCTAACAAAACCTATCTGGTGGAGTTTGATTTGCAGGGCTTCTCGGTGTGCAGCGAGAAGATTTATGACGTGACAGTGGAAGGGCAAAAGGACCTGGTTTTACCGGTAGAGATTTAATGGATTGCCACGCCTCATCTTTTTTGGAGTTTTCATGTGTACTTTACCGCTGGTTTTCGTCGTTGCCGCACTGCTGTTGAGCGGCTGCAGCATCCCCTACCAAACCCCTGAAGCCCGCGCGCAGATACAGCAGGACCTGGGCGTTTCCGGCAGTGACATCATCGACATCTCCTACACCAACTTCTGCAAACTGCAGTATGGCGACGAGGCGATCTGCCATGCCGAGCAAGGCATAGCGGTGCTGACCCGCAAAGGGCTGATCCTGAGCAAGTACCAAAGCAGCCGGTACGTGCCGGCCTACACCCTGAAAACCGCCGAAGTGCTGTGCGGCCATACCGCCACTTCCCGGGAAGCTGCGGAAGCGCTGAACATGTTCACGGCGGACTCCAACTTCGTGTTGCTGCCGCTGAATGCCGACAAGCAATGGAACGGCGCGATGCACCGGGAGATGGTGGATTATTTGCTGGCGGATGGTCAGCCGTTGTTGATCGGTGCCGGCGCGAAAGCAGTCAGGCCGAGCGGCAAGAAGAAGTACGGCGGAGGGATGATCCCGGGGACAAAGATTCCGTATTTCACGGAGTTTGAGTATTCGGAGTTGGTGAATCCTTGTCCCGGGGCTGAAGAGTAAGTTTGGAGAATAGTCTGATGGTGGATAAGTTGATATCCAAGCATTTCAGCCAGGTGAGAGGTGAGTTGTTGCAACTCTCCGAAAAGTTTTCTCTTGCCGAGCATAGGGATATCAAGGGGTATGGGCGTGAAGCCTTGGCCAGAAATTTTCTAAAGTCTCATTTACCTAAGGTGGTGGACTTTTTTACCGGTGAAATAATAGATTGCGACGATAATCGATCATCGCAAATGGATTTGATTATTTATGCCGGGCATTGTCCAAGGCTCCCGTTGATTGACGACTTCCATTTGGCATTTATAGATGCAGTGATGGCGGCTATTGAGGTGAAGTCGGTTTTGAACGCTAGTGATATGTCTCAGTGCATGCTTGCAAGCCAACGATTAAAGACGCTACGTCGTGATGAGATAATTCTAGGGTTGAATGACACTAAGGTGCGGTTTGAAAAGCTTAGGTCGGACTATGAATTGGTCGACAAGCTTGATAAGGCAGGCGTAAAACTAGAGTTCAAGTACGAAGAGCGCAAGACAAATTTAAAGAAAACCCCCTATATAGTCTTTGCCTATAAGGGCGCTACAAAAGAGTCACTGTGTCACCTGATTGGCAGGTATAAGGAGGAGGCGGGGCCGGAGTATTCGCTTGAAGAGCATGGTCCGGACATGATAATTAATTTGGAGCGAGGGTTCTATATTTACAAGGATAACGATTTCTTGTGGCCCAAGCAGAAAGGTGAAAATGCAAGTGCTTACTGTATCTGGGAGGCTGACAGCGACGCTCATAAAGGCGAAGTCCTCGGAGGGCTTTATATGTTACTTGCGAACCTGTCTACTGCTTTTCTGTTGCACCCCCCAATAATTGAGCTGACAGACTACTTTAAGCCTAATGGCAAACCTCTGTAGCAAAGAGAGGCACAAGGACCGTTTTACTTATGCACCAGGGTAACGGCCCAAATAAGGTGTCCTATTTTCCGGCATCCGGCTCCGGCGCAAAAATACCGCTCATGTTCGGCGTCGTCGCATACACCTGCCGCGTCAGCCACTCACTGAACGCCTTCACCACTGGCCGTTCTGCCTTCAACGGGTCGGCCACCAGGTAGTAGCCGCGATTGGAGTGGATCGACAGCTCAAACGGCCGCACCAGCAACCCTCGCGTCAACGCGTCACCGGCCAATAGGTTGTCGCCGATCGACACGCCCTGGCCGGCAATGCACGCGGAAATCGCGCAGTGAGCATCGGTGAACAACACGCCGGCGGTGACGTCTATGCCGGTGGCACCGACTGCCCCCAGCCAGGTGCGCCAGTCCGAATAGTCATTCATGTGCAGCAGCGGGTAGGCCGCCAGGTCCTGGGGTGTTTTCAAACCCGGGCTGCCATTGATCAGGCGCGGGCTGCACACCGGAAAGTAGTGCAGGCCCACCACCTGGCGCGTCACCTGGTTGGGCCAGTCACCCACGCCATAGGCGATGAATACGTCGGCGCTGGTGTCGCTGGTGTCTTCGACGGAGCGTGGCGAAATGATCTTCAGGCGCACCTTGGGGAATTGCTTGAGGAACGAGCCGATGTGCAGGCACAGCCAATACGTGGCGAACCCCGGGTTGCAGCTGACACATAACGGCCCGGTGAATTTATCGTCGTCGGAACGCCGCCCGGCCTCCTGGGTGCTGGCCAGAATCTTGTGCACTTCCCGGGCATAACGCTCGCCTTCGTACGTCAACTTGATGCCTCGCCCGGTGCGCTCGGTCAGCGCGTAACCCAGGCCTTCCTCCAGGGTGTTGATGCGGTGGCTGATAGCGCTTCGGGTCAGGTTCAGCTCCACGGCCGCTGCAGTGACGCTGCCCAGTCGCGACACGGCATCAAAGGCGCGCAACGCCGTCATCGAGGGGAATCGCATTGGCTCATGCTCCTGTTTTTTCTGGAGTCTAAAGGCATCGTCGGTGTGGGTAAAAGGTAAAACTATTTACTCAATAAGCGGCGATTTTTTTCGATTGTTGTTTATTTCCCTTCACCAATACTAAGGCGAAACGAGACACCGGCGTGACCGTCTCGAACTCTAAAAAAATAAAAAAGCCGAGGTAGCCGCAATGCAGCAACACAAGCAATTTGTGCTGGACTGGATCGACACTCACCGCCAGCAATTATCCGACTGGCACCAGACCATCTGGCACTTCGCCGAGCCGGCCTTTCGTGAGTACAAGTCGTGCGCCTGGTACGTCGAGTTGCTGCGCCAGGAAGGCTTCACCGTCGAAGAGGGCAGCGGCGGGATGCCCACCGCGTTCTGCGCCACCTTCACCCTGGGCGACGGCCCGGTGCTCGCCACCTACGCCGAATACGACGCGGTGCCCGGCAACTGCCAGGCCGCGACCACGAAAAAAATGCCCCGCGATAGCTTGTCCAAATTCGCCCCCGGCCACACCGACCCGCATTCGGCCCTCGGCATCAGCGCCCTCGGCGGCACCCTGGCAGCCAAGGCCGCGATGCTTGAATTCGGCATCCAGGGCACCATCAAGTTCTTCGGCGAGCCGGCGGAAAAACTCCGCGCCTCGAAGCCGGTGCACGCTGCCAAGGGTTACTACGATGACCTCGACGCCGCCATCAGCTTTCACCCCACCTACATGCTGCCGCTGAACAACACCACCACCTGGGACACCCACTGCGGCATCGCCTATTCCTACATCTACACCTTTACCTGCGAAGAGCCGCAGAACTGGATTGCCGCCGACAAATACAGCCCGATCCCGCAGAACCACCTCGCTGCCCGCGCACCCGGTGCCAACGATGCGCTGGTGCACTTCTACACCCTGAACGAAAGCCTGCGCCGTTCGACACTGCCCTTCACCGGATTGTGGAGCTTCAACGAAGCCATCCTCACCGCCGGCCAGGCCACCGCCGACAACCTGCCGCCGCACATTGCCCAGGTGCAATACCTGCTGCGTTGCGACTCCATCGAGCAGGCCGAAACCATTTCCCAGGTGATGGACAACAACGCGGCGGCGGTCAGCTTGGCCACCGGTTGTCAGTGGAAAAAGACCTGGGTGTGCAAGTCCCGTGGCGGCCTGGCCAACCACGTCATGGCCCAGGCCACCTACGACAACCTGGCCGCCATCGGCGCTCCGACCTGGGACGCTGAAGCCATCGCCATCGCCCAGGAAATCCAGGCCAACCTAAATCTCGACCCGATGGATAAACCTTTCCTGCCGGCCACCGAAGCGCTGATGGAACCCCGCGAGTGCGAACGGCAACTGCGCCTGCAAATGCCGGCCTGGCAAAAATACCTGACCTCCGATGACTACCCCGAATACACCTGGCATTGCCCGACGGTACGCCTGTACGTAGCGCGCCCGATGCTCTCGGCGCCGTCCGGCTACACCTACCCGGACTGGGTCTCCAACGCCTTGGGCGGCATTCGCCAGACCATCGACCCGATGATCAATGTCGCCGCCAAAACCATCGGTACCTCCTTGATCGACCTGTTCACCCAGCCCGACCTGCTGCACGCCGCCCAGCGCGAATTCAACGAACGCACCGGCGGCGGCATCGGCGGCGCGCAGTGGCAGGCGCCGCTGTTGCCGGAAGACTTCCAGGTACCGCACCGCTTCCGCTGGCCGGAATACATCAGCACCGTACGCGGCGAAGAGTGGTGGATTCCGGCCAGGGACGACGAGTAATCACCCGCTGCACCGAGCGTTTCATCCAACAACAATAAGATCGAGACCTTACCTATGTTCGCCAAAACCCCCGGTATCACCCGCGCCGCCTTGTTCGCCGCGTCCCTGCTGTGCATCGGCCAGAGCCAGGCCGATGTCACTGCCACCCCCGGTGTGCTGAAAATCGGCATGGAAATCACCTACCCGCCGTTCGAGTCCTACGACGGCGACAAAGTCGTCGGCTCCGACCCGGAGCTGATCCAAGCCATGGCCGCGCACTTGGGCCTGAAAACCCAGTTGCTGGACACCAAGTTCCCCAACCTGATCATGGGCCTCAACGCCGGGCACTACGACGCGGTGATTTCCGGTATCTACATCACCCCCGAGCGCCAGCTCCAGGCGCAGACCATCCCGTATGCACAGGCTGGCGCGTCGATCCTGGCGCCCCAGGGCAGTGAGCTGAATGCCAAGAAGCCTGAAGACCTTTGCGGCCATAAAATCGGCCTGCTGCAAGGCAGCGCCTGGGTTGCCAAATTCCTGCAGCTCTCCAGCGATTACTGCTTGCCCAACAACAAGGGCGCAATCACCGTCAACCAATACCCCAACTCCCCGGAAGTCACCCAGGCCCTGATGTCGCGCAACATCGAAGCCCAGGTAGAAATCGGCGGCGCGGCCGAGATGATCGTCAAGCGCACCGGCGGGCGGGTGATGATCACCTCCGACACGCTGATCTACCCGCAGACCCTCGGCATCTACGTGAAGAAAGGCAACGACGCGACCTTCAAGGCCCTGACCGAAGCCCTGGCCCAGAGCAAAGCCAGCGGCGAGTACGCGGCGATCCTCAAGCAATACAACCTCGACGCGATCCCCGACTGACTTTCCTTTAGGGCGATGCCGCCCCGACGCGGGCGGCGATGGGAGTTTCTTATGCAATTTGACTGGTCGTATTTCGTCTCGCTGTTTTCCATGCGGGCCTTCTGGGACGCCTGCCTGGTGGTGATCGAACTGAGTGCCTTGAGCTGGTTCATCGGCATGGTGTTGGGGTTTTTCCTGGCCTCGGCCAAGCTCTCGAAAAACCGCCTGCTCAGCGCGCCGGCGGCGGTGTATATCTGGTTCTTTCGCAGCGTGCCGCTGCTCGTATTAGTGGTGTTCGTGTACAACGCACCGCAGATGTTCCCGGTCAGCGGCTCGTTGCTGCAAAACCCCTTCTACTCCGGGTTAATCGCACTGGTGGTGACCGAGTCGGCGTACATGGCCGAGATCCATCGCGGCGGATTGATCTCGGTGCTCAAGGGCCAGAAAGAAGCCGGTCGTGCGCTGGGTATCGGCACCGTGGGCATCGAACGGCTGATCGTGATTCCCCAGGCCTTTCGCATCGCGTTGCCGACCCTGATCAACGAATACATCACCGTGGTCAAACTGACTTCGCTGATCTCGGTGATCTCCCTCACAGAAATCCTCACCGTTGGCCAGCGGCTGTATGCGCAAAACTTCCTGGTGATGGAAACCTTGCTGGCCGTCGCGGTGTACTACGTGCTGATTGTCACGGTGTTCGGCCAACTGTTGCAGTGGCTTGAAAACTACCTGGACCTGAGCAAACGCAAACCCCAAAGCCTCAACGAAACCGCCACCGCCGCCCTGCGCAAAACCCTCGACACCCAAGTGCCGGTGGTGCGCAGCGCGCAGCCGGCGGCGACCCCGGCGTTGCAGTTGAACAACATCCACAAATGCTACGGCGAGCATCAAGTGCTCAAAGGCATCGACCTGCAAGTGAAGTCCGGCGAAGTGATTTCCATCATCGGGCCTTCAGGTTCGGGCAAGACCTCGCTGATCCGCACCATCAACGGCCTTGAAGCCATCGACCAGGGCAAGATCCTGCTGTTCGGCGAAGGCTTTATCGGCCCCCACGACAAACCCAATAACGCGCAAATCCGCCGAGGTGTTCGGCGCATCGGCATGGTGTTCCAGAACTTCAACCTTTTCCCTCACCGCAACATCCTCGACAACATCACCCTGGCCCAGCGTTACCACGGCAGCCAAAAGCGCCTGAGTGAACAGCGCGCCTACCAGTTACTGGACAAGGTCGGCCTGCTGGCCCATGCCGGCAAATACCCGCACCAGATATCTGGCGGCCAGCAACAACGCGTGGCTATCGCAAGGGCGCTGGCGATGGAGCCGGACATCATGTTGTTCGATGAGCCCACCTCGGCACTGGACCCGGAACTGGTGGGCGAGGTGCTCAGTGTGATCCGCAACCTGGCGAACGAAGGGATGACCATGGTTATCGTCACCCATGAAATGGACTTCGCCATGTCGATTTCGGATCGGGTGATTTTTATGGAAGACGGCAAGGTGCAGCTGGATGCGGCGCCGCAGGTGATACGGCAAGAAGCGGCGGGGGAGCGGGTGCGCAGGTTTATGGGGATTGGGGCCGAGGTGCGGCATAAGCCGGCCGATGTGACCAGTTGAAGGGATGGGCCTATCTTCGCGGTGAGCCGGGTTTTACGTATTATCACGATCAAAGGCGCATCACGGACTAGGCTTCCTCGATATTAGCGTTTGGCTGCTTCGAACGCGGGCTAAGATTTGTTGATGCGATAGCTGCTCGGTTTTGCCGGGGGGGAGGACATCCTCTCGTCGAGCGCCCGTCAGATCTACTGTGAAGACTTTAAAATCGAAGGCTATAATCGCTCCATGCTAAATCCAACCGAAATACGGCCTCTCCTTAAGCAGTGGATCACGCGAGTGATGCCCCATGATGCTCATGATGTGTTCATTGAGGAACTCTGCTTTATTGATAAGGCTCGGCGTGCCGACCTCGTTCATGCAAACGGAAAGTTGAGCGCATTTGAGATAAAATCTCACGCCGATACTCTGACTAGGTGGAGCGGACAGCAAGAAGCTTATTTAGCCTGTTTTGACGAGGTATGGCTTTGCTGTCATTCGAAACACTTGATAAAGGCTCTAGAAGTTTCTATTTCCACTGTAGGTATACTGGTAGTGGATGATTATTCAGGAATGGCAATGGTAAGAAGCGCCAAATCAAATAGGTCGCAGGATAAATTTCATTTGACCGGTTTTTTGTGGCGTGAAGAGCTTGACTCTCTTGCTAAGAACTTCGGTATTGATGTACGTAGCAAGGATTTGATTAAGGAGGTGCGCCATAAAGTAAGTGGCGCACTCCCGTTGTCAGATATTAGAGCGTGCGTTTTGCGATCTCTAAAGAAAAGATATTCTTAGATTAAATCATCGAGATCTAAATCTTCAAACTCCTCGTTGGTGTCGTCCGTGATAGATAGAATTATGGCGCAGATATGCTGGTTAATTCTATAGCCGTTCCATGTTCCATTATTCCCATATCCGCTAGAGGTTGCGACTATTCGGGAATATTCACGGGTAGCCCAACAGAAATCATCACCGTGGTAACCTGGCAGGTTTCTAACCTCTTCTGCTATTTCGATATAGTTTACAAACTCTTTATTACCGCCTTTCCGTCTTTGCCACCATTCCGTCGGGGTGTAATAACATCCAAACGGTAGTACCGGCATCCCCGGGACGTACTCCATGGGTGCAGTCGGATTTGTAGCCGCGTAGTCGCCGTACACAGGGCTCGGATTTACGCCATTGCAGTCAATATTCGACTGCCAAGCGACATCATAGCAAGCAGAAGACCGAGAGGTGTTCGACGCTGGTTTGTCGATAGGGAATGACGTGCTCAGCAGTATTATGTTTTGTAAGTTATAACCGTTAAGCTGTTTTAAAATATGGTTGAACTCAGAGCCGGCAGCCGTGCTTGCTGGTGATGTAGCGCCAAAGTCTAATATTACATGGGAGAAGTTAGGGGTGTTTAGAGCGTCCAGAATTGATAAGAGTCTGGCCCAAGATGTTGGGGTTGGTTTTTCAGGACAAAAGACTCGAATTGCAATTTGATTGAAGTTCCGCTCTGCGGAAAGTGCTAGTTGAATAACATCTCTCTGCGGGTCGTCGTCGGTCCATGATATTACTGGGATTATGTGGTTGTTTGTTAGTTTCGTATTGAGAAAGAATTGTTGTTTGTTTTCGAAGGCCGCGCTAGGGTTGTGTAGGTCATTACCCACAATGAAATCCTCCGCGACATCTTTTCTTACTCTGGAGACGTCTAGGAAAAATGGGTGATCAGTCCAGTTTGCTAAAAATGTCTGCAAGTGCCGGTCGTCATCTCCTCTCATATCTAATAAGGGAGTGAATACATCTCTTCTTTCAGGCTCCAGATTGGTGAGGGCTTTTATGTCGTTTTGTCCTACCCTTAAGCATGCTACGTATTGCATATCGCGCTCCTTGCATTTGATGAATAGATCGAGTCCTGGAGGGCAGAAATTAAAACGCCAGCCTGTCCAACGGATACTGCGTGGTGTTTGTTTTCTGAGTTACGTACTTTATCGTTGCGCCCTGCATAGTGATCGTAGACGCTAAATCGATGGTGGCACAAGGCCGTTTCCGCTGAGTTTTGCAACGAATTGTTTGCCGAATCGGTAGGTCGGTCAGTTTCCCGCTCAAGATGAACAAGTTGTTTATCCACTCACCGACTGCTATTAGGTTTTTGGAGTCCTTGGTAAATACTTGTCGAGCATCCAGCCAAAAACACCGTTTCTCACACTGGCGTTGGGGCATTGATTGGGGCTAAGGCAATTCGAACGAGACCCACCGGCGAAAATTTACCTAGAGCATGCCTAGTGATGCCTGGCACGCTAAGGATTTATCAGGCCCAGTGTTCTCACCATTTTATTAGCCCTGCGGAGCCTAGATATTCATCGAGCAGTAACCATGGCGGCTACGTTTTGGATTTTTGACGTGATACTCATGAATGCTGGTTTATTTACATATGAGTCTTAATAATCCGCAGGGTTTACTAGGCCTGTCAGAACATGGTCCGCCCAAACCCCGTTGATCTTGAGATACGCCCGCGCTTCACCCTCGCGTTCAAACCCCAGCCGCGCCAGCAGGCGCGCGCTGCGCTGATTCTCCGGGCGGTAGTTGGCCATGATTCGGTGCAGTTGCATTGCGTCGAACACATGGGCAATCGCCGCCGTCAGCGCTTCCTGCATCAGGCCCTGGCCTTGGGCGGACTCGCTCAGCGCGTAACCCAGGTGACAGGCCTGGAACGCACCGCGTACGACATTGCTGAAGTTGCAGGCGCCGATGATGTTGCCGTGGCTGAATATCAGCAGGTGCAACGCTTCACCGCTGGCGGTTTTGTCGGCCAGGGTTTCGAGGCGTTCGGTGATGGCGGCCAGTTCGAAAAAGGCGTCATCACGCGACGGTTCCCAAGGCTGGAGGAAATCGCGGTTTTGCAGCAGGTACGCTTGCACGGCGCGTGCGTGGGAAGGGTGGGCGGGGAGCAGTAAAAGCCGGTCGGTGTGGATGCCGGTGGCGGGGAATGTCATGCGTCACCTCCATGTGGTGGGGCAGTGTACTTTTCTTCAGGCATAAAAAAACGGCCTACCTTTCGGTAAGCCGTTTTTAGTACTTGGTGGCTACACAGGGACTTGAACCCCGGACCCCAGCATTATGAATGCTATGCTCTAACCAACTGAGCTATGTAGCCAAGTGGCGCGCATTATTCGCGGAGAACGGGAATGCGTCAAGCGCTTTTTTTGAAAATTTATCTACGCTATCAACTGTTTAACGGGAAACACCGGGTTTGGTGACGAGCGGTTGGGGTTTGCGCAGGTCCCGGCCTCACAAAAATCTTCTGTAGGCGCTGGCTTGCCGGCGATACAGGCACCTCGGTGTATCCCTGATACCGAGGTGATGCTATCGCCGGCAAGCCAGCTCCCACATTTGTTCGGTGTTGATCGTCAGGTTTTGCGCGGGTGCAGGCACTCTATCGAGCGGTCGACCATGGCCTTGGCGATTTCCAGCAGGTGCCACACGGCGAGGACTTTGGCACGCTCGGGGCTTTGCAGCTGTTCGCCGCAGTCGAGCGCGGTGGCCGAGGCGCTGTGCAGCAGGTCGGCGGTGTAGAGCAGCGAGTCTTCGAAGCTGATGTCGTCGCTGATGGCGTAGAAGTTCGTCGACGGTTGCGGCGGGTCGGTCGGCAAGTAGTGGTCTAGCGCTCGGTTGAAGGCGGCGCGGTCTTTGGCTTGGTCACGGGGTGGATCGGGGACAATTTTAAACATGGCATAGCTCCTGATTAACTGGGAGCCGTACCGTTCGCGACTAAACGAAGGGTGGCGGCTGTACGCAGGTTAGTCGACCGGCTAATCAGGAAAACCCGGCGCACCCGAAGGTGCCCTGCGCACAGCCACCATGAAACCTCATGGGAACATGCGCCTGATATAGGTCCGGGCGACTAAACCCGATCACTGAAAACCAGCGACGGACCGAAGACTAGCCACCGACTCCCCCAGGCACAAGGCCGAAAGATTCTCTAGGAAACGTCCCGCAAATTAAAGGGATTCATCTTGCTGGCCCTTTACAAACCATGACCGCTGCATCGATTCATCTAGTCGTTAGCCTGCTAACGGGATAGCCTTCCTGCCCCCAAAAGTGGCACATTGTCGCACCTGCACCTGTGCATCCATCTGCTGTACGGAAAACCTCCCATGGCTCTGAGCAATTCCCAGCCCTCCGTGGCTACGACGCCTGCTGCCGGGCAAACCAGCCCGTTGGTGATGCGTGTGATCGGCGCGGTGGCGCTGGCGCATTTGATCAATGACTTGATCCAGTCGGTACTGCCTTCGATCTACCCGATGCTCAAGGCCAATTACGGCCTGACGTTCACCCAGGTCGGCCTGATCACCCTCACGTTCCAGCTCACCGCATCCTTGTTGCAGCCATGGGTGGGTTATTACACCGACCGCCATCCCAAGCCGTACCTGTTGCCCTGCGGGATGATCTGCACGCTGGTGGGCATCTTGATGATGTCCCAGGTGGGCAGCTTCCCGTTGATCCTGCTGGCGGCGGGGTTGATTGGTATCGGGTCGTCGACCTTCCACCCGGAAGCCTCCCGCGTGGCGCGTCTGGCGTCGGGCGGTCGTTATGGTCTGGCGCAGTCGACCTTCCAGGTGGGCGGTAACGCCGGCTCGGCCTTTGGCCCGTTGCTGGCGGCGGCGATCATCATTCCGTTCGGCCAGGGCAATGTGGCCTGGTTCGGCCTGTTCGCGGTGTTTGCGTTGTTTGTGCTGTATGCGATCAGCCGTTGGTACGCCAACCACTTGAACCTGTTCAAGCTCAAGCAAGGCCAGGCGGCCACTCATGGCCTGTCCAAGGGGCGGGTGCTGAGCGCGCTGGTGGTGCTGGGCCTGCTGGTGTTTTCCAAGTACTTCTACATGGCCAGTTTCACCAGTTACTTCACCTTCTACCTGATCGAGAAGTTCGACCTGTCGGTGGCCAGTTCCCAGCTGCATCTGTTCCTGTTCCTGGGCGCGGTGGCGGCGGGGACGTTCTTTGGCGGGCCGATTGGCGACAAGATCGGCCGTAAGGCGGTGATCTGGTTCTCGATCCTCGGCGTTGCACCGTTCACCCTGATCTTGCCCCATGTGGACCTGTTCTGGACCAGCATCCTGAGTGTGGTGATCGGCTTTATCCTGGCCTCGGCATTCTCGGCGATTGTGGTGTACGCGCAGGAGCTGGTGCCGGGCAATGTGGGGATGATCGCCGGGGTGTTCTTCGGTTTGATGTTTGGTTTTGGCGGGATTGGTGCGGCGCTGCTGGGGCACCTGGCAGACATCCACGGTATCGAGTACGTGTACACGTTGTGCTCGTTCCTGCCGCTGTTCGGGGTGTTGGCGATTCTGTTGCCGCGTACCAAAAAGGCCTGACTTCAAGCCAATCGAGTCGGGCAGGTATCCTTGCTGCCCAACGCTTGCATCAAACGGGTAAATCAGTTGCTCCTGCAAAGGGTATCGGCGTTGTGTCGGTGCCCCGATTTACGGCTGTAGCGGGTTGTAGGTGGCCCGTTTCAGTTGTTCGCGCGCCCGGGACAACCGTGAGCGCACGGTGCCAATGGGGATGTCCATGGCGTCGGCGGTGTCCTGGTAACTGCCGTCGGTCTCCAGCGAGGCGTAGAGGGTTTTGCGCATTTCCACCGGCAAATGCGTGATCGCCCGCAGGGTTCTTTCGAGCTTGCGGTTGACCTCGAACTGCCAGTCCAGGTTGTTGTTGTCTTCCTGCCCATGCCACAGGGCTTCATCGAACTCGCAATGCACGGGTTTGGCGTACAGGCGCCGAAAGTGATTGCGAATCAGGTTCTGGGCAATTCCGCACATCCAGGTGCTGAGTGTGGCCTGGCCGCTGAAGCGGTCCCGGTTGCGCCAGGCTTCCAGGTACGTCAGCTGCAGAATATCGTCTGCATCTTCCGGGTTGAGCACGCGTTTATGAATGAATCGTCGGAGTTTCTTGTGGTGGTCTTCCGACAGGTTCTGGATGGAGCGGTGCGGGTCAGGTGTAAGGTGAACTAAAACATCGATAGGAATATCCATGATTTTCTCCTCAGGGTAGACGGTCGAAATGATTTCGACGGGAACCCTGTTAGCACTGCCTGTGCCAAACGAAAAAAACTCATAAGTCGTTGATAATGTTAGGTAAATATCTTGTTTCAGTGCCTTTTTGTGCAAGTGTTTGCACAAAGCATCGCGGGTTTGCGCCGATCTTTTCATAGGCCCCGGTATCGCCGATAAAGATGGAACCGTAACGGGGTTGCTTGCCACACACGGATACGAAACTTCCTGTGCTGGCATTTCTCATGAACATGAACGTCAATTCCCCCGTTGAAGCACAAAAGCCCCAGCGCCTGGATACGCCTGCGAACGTCGATGTGAGGCCACGCTCCCAGGCGTCCGGCACGACGGGCGTCGACGACCTTGCGGCGCTGTTTAGCCAGGAGGTCGAACTCAACAGTATGGGCTTGGGCCGGCGCCAGTTGGGGACGCGCGTGACGCCTGTGGAGCAGTTGACCCAGCTCTATGAGCAGCTGGGCCATCCGGCACAGGCGACACTGGCGACCATCGCCCGCAACGTCAGGGTTCAACTGTTGCTCAAGCCCAGCGTCGACAAGCTGCTGGACCTGACAGGAAACGACCCGGCCCGTACCTTTGTTGTGCTCAAGCAGGTGGCCGCGCAGGCGCAAGCGCAAGCGCGCACTAACGAGGCGGCTCTGGCCAACGACGCGCTTGCCCGGCTGGAGATCCGCTTCAAGCCACAAATCCAGGCGGGCTTGAACATCGCGCTGGCGTTGCAGGCGAGCATGGATGACCCTCACTTGCGGCAGGCGGTACGCAGTGTGTATTACGCCAGCGTGGTCGCCCGGCAATCGCTGGCCAGCATGATGAATGCGTTGTTGGGGTTATTCGGTGGCAATGAATTTGGCCACGGGTTGAAGTTGATGCGCCGGGCCCTGGCTGACGACATTGCGGCGCATAGCCCTTCGCTGCCTACTGCGCAGTTGCGCACCTTGCTGATGGGGCTGCGCAGTTGCGGCCAGTTGGGCAGTGTCTTGTCGAGTTGCCAGGGGTTGATTGCTCGAATGGCCGCTGTGCATCCGGGCATTGATCGGGACGCCGTCGCGCTGCTGCAGCGTTTATTGGGGTACGTGAGCACGGGCATCGCGCCTGCCGAGATTCAGCGCCTGGCCAGTGAGTTGGGTGGCGCGGCGCTATCCGACCAGTTGGTGTCGCTCAATAGCCTCTATCCCGTGTTCGGGAGCCTGCCCCTGGCCCTGTGGCGCGACAGCAAGGGGCGCCAGGAAGCCCTGCTGGGTTTTATGGTGGTGATGGATGAGTACGCGCTCAGTGAGCGAGGTTTCCGGCACGTCGGTGCGTGGCCGAGCAACCATCCATGAGTGCATTGCGGGCAATCAACACGGTGCTGCTCAAGGTTGCACAACGCGCCGAGGTGCTGGGTGCGGTCGTGATCATGGGCATTGTGTTCATCTTTATCGTGCCGTTGCCGACCTGGCTGGTCGATATCCTGATTGCCGTCAACATTTGCATTTCGTGCCTGTTGATCGTGCTGGCGCTGTACCTGCCTGGGCCGCTGGCGTTTTCCTCGTTTCCGTCGATCCTGCTGTTGACCACCATGTTTCGCCTGGCGTTGTCGATTGCGACCACACGCCTGATCCTGCTGGAGCAGGACGCCGGCGACATTGTGGAGGCCTTCGGCAACTTCGTGGTGGGCGGTAACCTGGCGGTGGGGTTGGTGATCTTCATGATCCTGACCATCGTCAACTTCCTGGTGATTACCAAGGGCTCGGAGCGTGTGGCCGAAGTGGCGGCGCGCTTCAGCCTGGATGCGATGCCCGGCAAGCAAATGTCCATCGACAGTGATTTGCGCGCCGGCCTGATCGATGGCGAGCAAGCCCGGGATAAACGCGAGCAGTTGTCCCGCGAGAGCCAGTTGTTCGGGGCAATGGACGGGGCGATGAAATTCGTCAAGGGCGACGCCGTTGCCGGGCTGATTATCGTGGTGATCAACTTGCTGGGCGGGTTCTCCACCGGCATGTTCCAGCATGGCATGAGTGCCGGCGATTCCATGGCGCTGTACTCCGTTTTGACCATCGGTGATGGCCTGATTGCGCAGATTCCTGCGCTGCTGATTTCCTTGACCGCCGGCATGATCATCACCCGTGTGGCGCCTTCCGGGCGTAACAAGGGCACCAACAACATGGGCGCAGAGATCGCCCGGCAAATGACCAGCGAACCCAAGAGCTGGATCATCGCCTCGGTCGGGATGCTCGCCTTTGCGGCGCTTCCCGGGATGCCGACGGTGGTGTTTATCCTCATCTCGCTGATCACCGGCTCCCTGGGTTACTTTCTGGTGCGTCAGCGCCAGAGGCGAGAGCAGCCGGAGCACGCGAACACCGACGTGGTCGCCCCACAAAACAATGGTGAGGAAGATCTGCGCGGCTTTGATCCGTCGCGGCCTTACCTGTTGCAGTACCCGGCCGCTTTGCACGGCAGTGCGCAGGTGGCGCAGATCACCCATGACATTCGCCAGGCCCGCAATGGCCTGGTCACGCAAATTGGCCTGACGCTGCCGCCGTTTGAAGTCGAGTTCACGCCCGCGCTGGCCGATGATGAGTTCCGTTTTTGTGTGCATGAAGTGCCGATGATCAAGGCCACTCTGGGGGACCGGGTTGCGGTGGCCCACGACGCGCTCGCGACTGAACCTGAAGAGGGCACCAAGGGCCTGTCTGAGCGCGACGAACAAGACTGGGTATGGTTGGCGCCGGATGATCCATTGCTCAACGATGAGCAACTGGAGCGCTCCACGGCAGAGGGTTTGATCATCGAGCGCATGACCCGGGCGATGCTGCTGAGCGGGCCGCAGTTTCTCGGGATCCAGGAGAGCAAGTCGATTCTCAGCTGGCTTGAGTTCAACCAACCGGAGCTGGTGCAGGAGTTGCAACGCATCATGCCGCTTTCGCGTTTCTCGGCAGTGTTGCAGCGCCTGGCCAGCGAAGGTGTGCCACTGCGCGCCGTACGCCTGATCGTTGAGGCGCTGATCGAGTATGGCCAGCATGAGCGTGAGCCGGACGCGTTGGCCGACTATGCGCGCATCGCCCTCAAGTCGCAGATTTTTCACCAATACAGCGAAGCCGATGGCCTGCATGCCTGGTTGTTGTCGCCCCACAGCGAAAACGTGCTGCGCGATGCACTGCGCCAGACTCAGACCGGAGTGTTCTTTTCCCTCGACAACGACAGCAGTGCGGTACTGGTGAGCTTGCTCAAGCAGGCCTTCAGCGTGCGTGCCAAGAGCAAAAGTGTGCTGTTGGTCGCGCAAGACTTGCGTAGCCCCTTGCGCACATTGCTGCTGGAAGAGTTCAACCATGTGCCGGTGTTGTCGTTTGCCGAGTTGGGCAGTTCGTCCAAGGTCAAGGTGCTGGGACGGTTTGACCTGAGCCAGGACGATCTGCTGCGTGGGGCGGTGGCATGACCACTCTTTTGGCGATTGCCCGTTGGTTTGCATCGGAAGGTGCTGCGCGGGGCAGGCTGTCTCTTGCGGCAATGAGGCCTGACGATGTTTGAGCTACGCGTACTCGATGGCTTGCACCAGGGGGCGGCGTTGCCGTTGTTCGGCGAGCAGTGGAGCGTAGGTGCACACCCTGACGCCGACCTCGCGCTCTACGACCCGGGCATTGCCGAGCGCCATGTGCGGCTGCAGTGTGTCGAGCGGCGCTGGTCGGTGCAGGCCGAGGAAGGGGTGATACAGGATGCCGACGGGTTGATCCTGGCACAGATCGCTGACCTGGAATTCAACTCAACGTTTTCGATTGGCAACGTTCGGCTCTGCGTCTCCCGCACCGATCAGCCCTGGCCCCAGGCGCCGGCGCCTGTGCATCAAGCACCTGCGCCACCGAGTGAGGCGCCCGCCACGCTGGCGCTGTCGTCAATCTCGAGAACGCAACAGAAGCGGTTGATAAGCCTCGTGGTCGTGGTTGCCGTCATTGTCACGGCGCTGGGCATGTCCTCTTCGGGAGAGCGCGAGGCCCAGGCATCGCTGATGCCACCGATGACCCGGAAAAACGAGCTGGGCTCGCCTTACGACGTACGCCAGCAATTGCTGAAGATGCTCAATGAGCGCGAGTTGACCAACCGCATCAGCATTCAGTTGATCAATGGCCAGGTGCTGCTCGACGGCAATGGTTCCCAGGACGACGTGGAGTTGGTATCGCGCATGCTCAGCCGGTTTGGCGAACAGTTTGATACCGCCGTTCCGGTGATGAGCCGGGTCAAGGTCCGCGACACAACGTTTCCTTTCAAGATTCTGCAGATCGTCGGCGGGCCCAACGGGCACGTGGTGCTGGAACAGGGGAACCGGCTGTTTGTCGGCGATGAAATGGACGGCTTGCGCCTGGTGCTGATCGATAACACCAAAGTAGTCTTCGAGGGTCAGCAACGCTTTGAGGTGCGCTGGTGACCCAGGACCTGCAGTCGCGTCTTGAAGCCTGGGAGCAGCGTCAGTCGCGTGCGCTGGCCAGCTTTGCACCGGTGGCGATGCGCGGCCGTGTCCAGCGCGTCAATGGCATGTTGCTGCAATGCCGGCTGCCCGAGGCCTGCATCGGCGATTTGTGCCAGGTCGAAAAATCCGCCGGCGAATATATGCTGGCCGAGATCATCGGTTTCGACCAGCAGGATGCCGTGCTCAGTGCCCTGGGCAATCTTGAAGGCGTGCGCGTGGGCGCCAGTGTGCAACGGCTGGGAGTACCCCACCGGGTACGGGTCAGCGATGAATTGCTGGGCCAGGTACTCGATGGCTTTGGGCGACCGATCGCGGGTGACGGCCCCAGCGCCTTTGTGGATGACGACACGCCGGAGGCGAGCACTGTGTTGTGCGAGGCGCCGCTGCCTACCGAACGCCCCCGGATCAACCGGGCCTTGTCCACCGGTGTGCGTTCGATCGATGGGCTGATCACGCTGGGTGAAGGGCAGCGTGTCGGCCTGTTCGCCGGTGCCGGCTGCGGCAAGACCACCTTGTTGGCGGAGATCGCGCGTAACGTCGAGTGTGATGTGATCGTGTTCGGGCTGATTGGCGAGCGTGGTCGTGAGCTGCGTGAGTTTCTTGACCACGAGCTGGATGATCAACTGCGGGCCAAGGCGGTGCTGGTGTGTGCAACCTCCGATCGCTCAAGCATGGAGCGCGCCCGCGCGGCATTCACCGCGACCGCGCTGGCCGAAGGGTTCCGGCGCAAGGGCAAGCGGGTATTACTGCTGATTGACTCCTTGACCCGATTTGCCCGAGCCCAGCGTGAAATCGGCCTGGCCGCGGGCGAACCCCTGGGACGTGGCGGCTTGCCTCCGTCGGTCTACAGCCTGATGCCCCGCCTGGTGGAGCGGGCCGGCTTGACTCGCGACGGCGTGATCACCGCCATCTACACCGTGCTGATCGAGCAGGATTCGATGAATGACCCGGTGGCGGATGAAGTTCGCTCACTGCTCGATGGCCATATCGTGTTGTCCCGCAAGCTGGCCGAGCGTGGCCATTACCCGGCGGTTGACGTATTGGCCAGCCTTTCGCGAATCCTGAGCAACGTCGCTTCGCCCGAGCATATCCAGGCCGGTACCGCCTTGCGCCGTTTGTTGTCGGCCTACCAGCAGATCGAGCTGATGCTCAAGCTGGGTGAATACCAACCCGGCAGTGATGCCCTGACTGACCTGGCGGTGGACAGCCGTCAGGCGGTCGACGGGTTTCTGCGCCAGGACCTGCGGGAGCCCGCACCGATGGCAATGACCCTGGACCAACTGATGGAGTTGACCACCAATGTCCCTTTCTGAAATCGATACGTTGCGGCGTTTGCGCAAGCATCGGGCCGATCGGGCCGAGCGCGCGTTGAGTGCTGCCAAAAGGCAACAGCAAGCGCTGCTGGTGCAAATCCGGCAGGCAGCAGAGGCCCTGGAACAAACCCGGCTGGACGAAGCCCGCAAGTCCGCCGAGCTTTTGGGCAAGCATCAAGGCCAGGTGATCTCGTTCGGCGACATCAAATCCTGGAATACCGAGGAGCGCACGTTGTCTGCCGACACCCGCCGCGAAGAAGGACAGTTACACGACCTGCACGGACAGCGCGACGAGCAGTTGACCCACATCGACAGCGCGCAGAAGCACGTTACTCAGTGTTTGCGTGAGGTTGAAAAACTCCAGGAGTTATCCCTTTTGTTGGTACAGGAAGACACGGCGCAGGAAGAAATATGACGCAGGTTCCAGTGAGCAGGCCTGAGCGTGCGCCTTTGCGTGAGCCCCGGGATGAACGTGAACCAGGCCCCGGGACGTCTGTGCCCTGGCAGCAGGGACTGTTATTTACCCAGCTGTTTACCAGTGACCATGAGGGCGGTGGCTACGGCTCCTCCCCGACGTCGATGTCGGCGTCGACCGAGGCGCTGATGATTGAGGCAATGGCCGAGCAGTTGGCGCCGCGCATACAAGGCGCCATGCAGTGGCCGCTGCAGGCGGTGCTTTACCTGCCGCGCCTGGGGCGGATCAACGCCAGTGTGCGACGTGAACAGGGTGTGTGGAACGTTGAGCTGGACGCGGAGGAAGAGCGCACTGCGCGTTGGCTGGGGGATGTGTGTCAACGCCTTGAAGACGGGCTGGCCAACGTGTTGGCGAAGCCGGTCCAGGTACAACGGGTACACGTGGCGCCCACATGATTTTGCAGATTTTAACGTTGCCCATTGTCAGCGGCGCCAATGTTGCGGCGCGGCGCCGGTTGGGTCGTGGCTTGCGCATGCCGTTTCAGGTGGCGGGGCACAACGGTGAGTTGTTGATGGAGCCGGGCCGTGCCCCCGCGGGCGTGACACCGCTGTTTTTCGAGAGTGCCTGCGGGGTGTTGGCTTTCGCCGAACCAGGGCCGCTGTTCAGCCTGCTGGGAGAGTGCCCGGTGACGCTGGCAGAGGCCGGCAACGATCCGGGCTCGTGGTTCTGGGACTTATTCCAGCACCACCTGAGCCCGCAGGTACGCGGGTTGTTTGGCTTCCTGCGGTTACTGCCGGCCCCCAGGAAACTGAACTTCGGCTGTCGTTTCACCGTGACGTTGGGACCGTCCAGGGTTGTGGGTTACCTGTGGCTGACCCCTGAGAGCTTGCTGGCACTGTGCGAGACCGGTCCCTGGCATCCCATAGCGGAGCCTTTGCCGGCTTCGTTCCAGTTGGCAGTGGCGGTGACCCTGGGGCGCTTGAAGTTGCCCATCACGCAGTTGCGCGGCGTACGGGCCGGTGACGTGGTGATGCTTGAGCAGCCCCTTTTCGATAGGCAGGGCAATGGTTACTTGCACATCGGCAAGCGTCGGCTGCACGTGCGTATTGACGATGATTCCGGGCCGTTGTGCCTGACGCTTATTTCGATCGAGGAAACGTCCGTGGACGAGGATTTTGCAATACCGCAATACCCGGAGCATGAGTTGGATGAGCCGGTAGTGGATGTCTTCGGCCATGAGCCTTTCGACGAGTTGAGCATGGCGTTGAATGTGCGCTGTGGCACCCTGAGCCTGACCTTGGGCGAGCTGCGCAACCTGGCCCCCGGCGCGGTGCTGGGCATCTCCGGTTACGCCCCCGGCATGGCAGGGCTTTACTACGGCGACCGGCCGATTGGCCAGGGGCAGTTGGTGGAAGTGGACGGGCGCCTGGGGCTGCAGTTGTCACGTGTGATTTTCTCCCGATGACGCTCCAGGGGGTCGACCCTCTTGTGCTGGCGATGTTTCTCGGCGCCTTGTCGTTGATGCCGATGCTGTTGATCATCTGTACGGCTTTTTTGAAGATCGTCATCGTGCTGATGATTACCCGCAACGCCATCGGCGTGCAGCAGGTGCCGCCGAGCATGGCCATCAATGGAATCGCGCTGGCCGCGACGCTGTTTATCATGGCGCCGGTGGGGTACGAGATCGCCCAGAACGTCAAGGCAACGCCGGTGGACATGAGTAACGTCCAGACGCTTTTGGACACCGGGCTTGGGGCCATACAGCCGTTGCGCGCATTCATGCTGCGCAACACCGACGCGGACGTGTTGACCCACCTGCTGGAAAACAGCGCACGCATGTGGCCGCCTGAAATGGCCCAAGGCACCCAGCGTGAAGACCTGATCCTGTTGATCCCGGCGTTTGTGTTGTCGCAATTGCAGGCGGGGTTCGAGATCGGCTTCCTGATCTACATTCCGTTCATCGTCATCGACCTGATCGTGTCCAACCTGCTGTTGGCCCTGGGGATGCAAATGGTCTCGCCCATGACCATTTCACTGCCGCTCAAACTGCTGTTGTTCGTGATGGTTTCCGGGTGGTCACGGTTGCTCGACAGCCTGTTCCTTTCCTACCTCTGAGTGACCTATGGAACCGATCGTGCTGTTCAAGCAGGGCATGCTGCTGGTGGTGGTGCTGTCGGCACCACCGCTGATCGTGGCGGTGATCGTCGGCGTGCTGACCTCCCTGGTGCAGGCCCTGATGCAGATACAGGACCAGACGCTGCCCTTTGGCATCAAGCTGGTCGCGGTGGGCATCACGCTGGTATTGACCGGCCGCTGGATCGGCCTGGAGTTGATCCAGTTGATCAACCTGATGTTCGACATGATCGCCCGCTCGGCATTGAACTGAGGGACTGCGCGTGCTGCTCTATCTAGAATATTTGCCGAGCCTGCTGGTGGCCATGGCGCGCATTTATCCTGTCGCGATTCTGGTGCCGGCGTTTTGTTTCCAGCACATAAAAGGCATGCTTCGGCACGTCATCGTGATGGTCATGGCGTTGATCCCGGCGCCTGGTATCCATGCTGTACTGGCAGGCCAGGATTACTCCGCGCTGATGATCAGCGGGTTGGTCCTCAAGGAGGCGGCCCTGGGCTTTTTACTGGGGATCTTGCTGGCGATGCCGTTCTGGATGTTCGAGTCGGTGGGGGCGCTGCTGGATAACCAGCGCGGCGCGTTGGCGGGTGGCCAGCTCAACCCGTCGCTGGGCCCGGACGCCACGCCCATCGGCCATCTGTTCAAGCAGTTGGTGATTTACCTGCTGATCGCGGTCCTGGGGTTGAGCGTGTTGACCCAGGTGATCTGGGACAGCTACCTGATCTGGCCGGCGACCGCCTGGGTGCCGCTGCCGGCGGTCAATGGCTTCAGTGTTTTCCTCGGCGTGTTGGGCGACACCTTTACCCACATGATGCTGTACGCCGCGCCGTTTATCGCGGTGCTGCTGTTTCTGGAATTCGGCTTCGCGGTGTTGGGCCTGTACAGCCCGCAGTTGCAAGTCTCGACCCTGGCAACGCCGGTCAAGAGCCTCGCCGGGCTGGGAATACTGCTGCTGTACTTTCCACTGTTGCAGGATTTGATCGTCACCCGCATGGCACAGTTGGCAGACCTCAAACACGCCATTGGCCTGATGTTTCAGGGCGCTGCACCATGAGTGATTCGGGGGAGAAAAAACACGCCGCCACCCCCAAGAAGCTGAAGGATCAGCGCAAGAAAGGCCAGGTCGCCCAAAGCCAGGACGTCGGCAAGTTATTGGTGCTGACTGCCTTGAGTGAAATCGCCCTGTTCACCGCTGAAACCAGCCTGCAGCGTCTCCAGCAATTGATGATGCTGGCGATGTCGGGCATTGGCCGGCCCTTTGTGCGTGCCCTGGAGGAAGTGCTGTTGGAGGGCCTGGTGATGTTTTTCTCGTTCGCCCTGTTGATGGCGGGGGTAGCCATTGCGGTGAAGCTGATCAGCGGTTGGTTGCAGTTCGGGTTCCTGTTCGCGCCGGAAAGCTTGAAGCCGAACTTTAGCCGTCTCAACCCTCTCAGCCAGATCAAGCAGATGTTTTCCGCACAGTCGGTGATGAACCTGTTGATGGGGCTGGGCAAGGCGCTGCTGCTGACCCTGGTGTTGTATGTGGTGATCGGGCCGTCGTTGGCGGCGTTGATCAACCTGGCCACCAGCGACCTGCAGAGCTATATCCTGGCGCTGATCACCTTGTTCCGGCATTTGCTGCACGCCACCCTTGGGTTGCTGCTGGTGCTTGCGCTGATCGACATGACGTTGCAAAAACACTTCTTCGCCAAGCGCATGCGCATGACCCAGGTGGAGGTGATGAAGGAATACAAGGACATGGAAGGCGACCCACACGTCAAGGGCCAGCGGCGTCAACTGGCTTATCAATTGGCCCAGGAAGAACCGAAGGTCAAGCTGCCCAAGCTTGAAGAGTCCGACATGTTGGTGGTTAACCCCACGCACTTTGCCGTCGCGCTTTACTATCGCCCCGGGAAAACGCCGTTGCCGCTGTTGGTGGACAAGGGCACGGATGCCGAGGCGCGCAAACTGATTGAGCGGGCCAAGGCGGCCGACGTACCGGTCATCCAGTGCGTGTGGCTGGCGCGCCTGTTGTATGAGAAGAAGCTCGGGGCGAACATCCCTCGGGAGGCGTTACAGGCGGTGGCCGTCATCTACCGCACCCTGCGTGAGCTTGACGATGAGGCCAAGCGCGACACGCTGCACTTGCCGGAGCTGGAGCAGCGCTAGGTGTCAGCGGGTGCGGTGTCCATCCAGCGCTTCCAGCCTGGCCAGGGACAGCATCCGGCTGACGGCGCCATTGAGTGCGCCGCTCGCCGGTAGCGCGTGCCAGATTACCAGCGCGGCCTTGGCATCCAGATAGATAAAACAACCGTCGAATGCCAGCGCATGCTCAAAACGGCGTTCGAGCACTTGCTGCAACTGCCCGGCCTGCAGCGCCTCGGGGGTTATCTGCAACGCCAGGCCCCGCTGTGTACCGGACTTGATGGGGAGCAGGGTAATACCCGGAGACAGGAGCAGGTGAGCGTCATCGCCGCTCACCAGGTTGTCCAGGAACACCTGGCGATGTTGATCATCGTCGGGCAATCCCATGGGGTTCACCGTTCCAGGGACACGGTCTGATAATCCGATCGCTCACCCGCAGGGCCGGGCTCGATGCGCATCTGCGGCGGCCACCAGACCACCATCTTCTCCGCGCTCGATTGCGGGCGTGAGCAGGAGTCGCCCTTGCACGTTGGCGTGCAACCGACGATAAGCAGGGCCAGGCCAATCAAGGTGACGCAGGACAGTCGATGTTTCATTGGGCGTTATTCCGGGCAGGCGTGAGCAGGGAGGGGCGGGGCACACCGATGTGTTCATCTTTGGTGACGGGACGCATGGCGATGAATACTTCGGCCTCTTCACCCGGTTTGAGCCAGGCACGCGGCCAGACGCTCACTGCCAGGGTCTGGGAGTTGCTGCATTCCTTTTCATCAATGCGCACGTTGCGATTGAACTGGTTGCGCAGCACCACCACGGCGACGTTGAACTGCGGGCCGGCATACCACTGGCTGCGCTCGGTATTGAGTGCCAACAGGTCCCGGGTGGCGCACAGAGTGCCCAGCCCCAGTGGCATCGGCGCCGCCTTGAAAGCGGTGGGCACTTGCCCGCTGACGAGGTGAGCCAGGGTGCTGGTGATATCACTGCGCTTGATCACCGGCTGATGCTCGGCGTAGCGCCGGGCCAGGGGCTTGAGAGCCGCCTGAAGTTCGGCCTGGTCTTCCTGTGGCAAGTAACGCGAAGGGTCGGCCTGATCACCGATGACGCGCGGTGTCAGGATAAACAGGCGTTCGCGGCGGTTGTTCTGGCGTTCGGTGGAGGAGAACAGCGCCTTGCCCAGCAGAGGGATGTCCCCCAGCAACGGCACCTTGTTTTGCTTGTCGGTGCTTTCAGTGACATGGAAGCCTCCGACCACCAGCGAGCGCTTTTCTGCCATCACTGCCTGGGTGCTGACCTTGCCCCGACGTACATCGGGCCCGGTGCGCTCGGGGTTGGACTCGTCGAAATTACCGTCCTCGATATCCACTACCAGGTGGATCTGGTGCTGGCCGCGGGTGGTGATCACCCGGGGCACCACCTGGAAGCTGGTACCCACCGTGATGGGCAAGATGGTGGCGGCCTCTGTGCCGGCGGTAAGGTATTGGGTGCGGTTGAAGTCGATCACGGCCGGCTGGTTTTCAAGAGTGAGCACGGACGGGTTGGACACCATGGTCGCCAGGCCCCGTTGTTCCAGTGCCCGGACATCGGCATAGAAACGGTCGCGGTTTTCGATCGACAGCTGCGATGACGTACCGGGTGCCATGTTCACGCCGCCACGGAAGCGGCTGTTTTGAAAGCCCCAGTTGACGCCGAATTCACGCAATTGAGTGCGCTCGATATCGAGGATGATTGCGTCGATTTCCACCAGTTTGCGCGCCACGTCGAGTTGGGCGATCAACTCGCGGTACATCGCCTGGCGTTCCGGCAGGTCGTAGATCAGGATGGCGTTGTTACGCACATCGGCTTCGACGCGGATCCGGCTGGAGTTGGCAGGCGCGCGCGGGGTGAGCGCCACGCCGCTGTCCAACTGCCCAAGGTTTGCGGTCGGGCCGAGCATTTGCCCCAGCATCGGGTTGCCCAGCCGTGGAAAAGCCGGCGTGATGGGCGAGGGTTGTGAAGCTGACCCAGGGCGCTGGCTCAGCGTCGAGAGGGCCGAGGGGGTGCGAGGTTCCAGCAAGCCCCGCAGCATGCTCGCGACGCCGGGGATGGTCAGCTTTTCGCCGCGATAATCAATATGGCGGTCTGCCGCGTTGGCGAATTTCAGCGGGTAAGTGAGAACGCTCTGCTTTTCGTCGGGGGATTTTCGCTGGCTGCTGAATTGCCTGACCTGTTCGATATAGCGCTTGGGCCCCGAGATCAGCACGACGCCGTCTTCAGGTAACTCCCCCCAGCCGAAACGACTGTCGAGCAGGCCGATATCGGTCAATGCCTGCTTCAGGTCGGTGATGGTTTCGGACGAAACCTCCAGGCGCGCAGACTCTTGTTGGTCCAGGGTACTGATGTACAGGGTGTTGTTGTACAGGTACCACTGGAAGCGGTGCTCTACGCCGAGCCTGTCGAGCAACGATTGCGGGGTATTGGCGCGTATCTTGCCATTGACATTGCCTTCCAGGAGGCCATCGATTTGCAGTTGGGTGCCGAAGGTCTGGGCGAAGTCCTCCAGTACATCCCGCAGGGGCTTATGCTCTGCCTCATAGGCGTAGGCGGTGTTTTTCCATTCGCTGGGGACGGCAGCCAGGGTGCTTTCCACGGGGGCCAACAGGCAGGTCAGTGCGATCAGGTAGCGCCAGTCGGCGCGTTTTGATGGAACACCAGGCAAGTCAATCTGCAAGCCGGTGCGCTTGTGGGTCTTGTTATACATTGAGGGTTCTCTGATTAGTACGACAGCGAACGTAGTGAGGTGGGTTTGAGGTTTTGGGCAGGCTGCGCAAGGCGGGCGAACAGGGAGCGCCATGTGTCACGCTGGTTGAGCAGGGATTCAATGCAACGCAGCACGGAGTCCAAACCCTGCGAATCCTGAACGCTTTGAATCAGCCATAACGCACCGCTGTCAGGCTTTTGGGAAAGCGCGCCCTGGAAATGATTCAGGCTGGCGGCGCCCAGGCGCATCCAGTTTTGCAAGGTCGTGTTATCTGGCCGGCTTGAGGTCAGTTGAGCCCCGAGCAACAACGCGTCTCCCTGATGTTTCAGCATGAGTTCATCATCGCCTTCAAACAGCGAGAGCTGTTCTTTACGGCTGTTCAGCCAGTGACTGACGAGCTCCTGCATTTTATTGAAAGCTGTCAAAGGTACTTTTGAGCAGCATATGCTCAACGCGGTTATGTTCCAGGTACGCCATCTGGGACACGGTGCTCTTTACTGCCAGTTCATAGAATAATTCTGCGTCTGCCCCCTCTTGCGCAGCCACCCCGGAACTTGATTTAAAAAGCTTATGGGAGGTACTGCTGGTTCTTAAAAGTTCGCGCGACAGATCATTGAAAAGGCTCATGGGCGTTCCTTTGTCATGGGTGGGTGTGCATTGAAAAATCAATTTTTCCAGGTGTATGTCGTCAAGCGCTTATCCGGTGCTCTTGGGCCTGATTGAAAAAAAGCTCGAGCATCGAGTGCCAACTGATACGGAAATCCCCCTCGTCGGTTTTCAACACAAGTGTTTGAGGGGGAATCGTCTCGTCGGCGTGAAGCTTCCAGATCGTGGCCTTGCGATTAGCGAGACACTGTTTTATCTCCTCAAGGTCATGAGGGTGGCAGAGCAGCGACGCATCGATCTCCTGGACCTGGTTCGCCAGTAATTGCCTCAACAGGGCGGCCAGCCTTTGCGGAGCTACCGTTGCGTCAAGCAGGGAGCGAATCGCCTGGTTGGTGATTGATGTTGCGTACTGCTCCAGGCTGTCGCACATGGCTTGGCGATCACGTTCCCATCGCTTGAATTGGGCATCCGCGCGCTGCCAGACTTCCAGCGAGGCCTGCTCCAGCAGCGCTTCGCATTTCTTCTCTGTCTGGGCTATCAGTTCATCGGCCTGCGCATTGGCGCGACTGATGAGCTGGCTGGCTTGCTCCCAGGTCGCGAGTTCCTCTCGGGGGATCAGGCTGCGTGGCAACCCAGGTTTGTCCTTGAGCAACTCAATGGTGTACTGACATAGCATCGTTGTGTTCCTTACCCGTTCGAGTCAGGGGGCATAGGGTCGTTTTCCGGTGTCGTCACACGCCAGACGACGGCTTGCCATAGCATGTTCAGTCGGCTGCTGGCGTTCTCGAGTGAGGCATTGTTCTGCTCAACCTTGTGTACGCGCTCACGGGGGAACCGTAGTCGAAGGCGCTGCCAGGTCTCGGGCCCTGTCCAGCTGTGGAGCAGTTGCAACGGATCCGCACCAGGCGACAGCATGGCGGGGGGCAGAGCCTTGGAAAGACGCGTGCACCACAGGTGCTGACTGTCGCTCAAAGGCGCTGTGGCGTCAGGGTTGAACGTGTCGTGAACCAGTGTCAGCGCCAGGTCGAGCTGTTCCGTCGTGGCCAAAACCAGGCGAAGCACGGTGGGATCCGGTGCTGGCGGCAAGCAGGCTGCAATCCCCGTGAGGTCGTCCGGTGCTGACCGACCGATGCGATACAGCGCGTTAATCGCAGGGTACTTGCCATCCTTCCAGCCCTGGAGGGCGTGCTTCCAGGGAAATGCCCACCATTGAGCCCAGGCCAGATGTTCGCTCAAGGGCTGATCAGGTCTAAGCGTCATGAGTGGGGCCGGCCAATTCGGCTGTCACGGGCGCCCCTCGCACAAGACGCTGGCGCCTGTTGTGTAGAAACAGGGCGCCAATCACGGTCAACATCAAGGCGAGCAGGGAAATGATAAGGCTGCCTCGCCAAAACCCGAGATCATCGCCGGGGACCAGAAAAGGGCCGAAATACACCAGCCGTTGCGGATCCTGGTAAGCGGTGGCAGGCACGAATATCACGGTCAGTTTTTGCGGGTTGTCCACCGCGGTGGTCATGCCCGGAATGCTGCTCGCGACCATCCTGCGAACCCGTGCGCGAATGTTGTCGGGATCCAGGCGCGGATCATGTTTGATGAATACGGATGCGGATGCGGGTTGGACAGGCTCTCCCGGTGCGATGCGTTCGGGCAGTACCACGTGCACTCGGGCTACGATGACGCCGTCAATGTTGGACAGTGTGGCCTCAAGCTCCTGGGACAAGGCATAGATGTAGCGTGCCCGCTCTTCCAGCGGAGTTGAAATAACCCCCTCCTTGCGAAACGTATCGCCCAGTGTGGTCCGCGCCACTCTGGGTAGCCCGGCGGCTTCCAGTGTGCGCACCGCGCGCCCGATATCGATAGCGTTAACCGCTACGACGACACCGTCTTTGGCCGGAATCTTCTGGGCACGAATATGCTTGTCCGCCAACTCGGCGATCACTTCATTGGCCTCTTGCTCAGAGAGCTGGCGATGAAGTTCAACGCGGTCGCCGCAACCGGTCAACATAAATGCCACCGTCAGAAGTAAAGCGACAGGCAGGGATCGGGTCATGTTCACTATTGCAAGTTGCAAATTTTGTCGATGCATTGGGTTGCCTTGCCAAGGCTCTTGGTCAGCAACTGGGAAGTGAGCGTCGTGTGAGACAGTTCCCGTGGGTATTTTCTGAGTGTGTCTGCGTCCAGGCCGTTGGTTGAAGCTTTCAACGCTCGCGCGAGGCGGCTTTTCGCCGCAGTGAGGTGGTTCGATGTCTCCGTCAGCATCGTCGATACACTGTTGTTGACGGAGGCAGTTGACTTCGCTGTTGAGGGCTCGAGCATTGACGTGAAAAAGGCAACATCTGTCCTGGACGCTGAAGGTTCTCGCGCGCTGTTGGCACCTTCTCGGCGATTAGAAAGTGTTGAAGGGGCAAATGCTTCTATCTGCATATAAGGCCTGCTGCGTGAGTGTGTGAAACCATTTGCTAATAATGGCTGATGCAGACTTTTCTGCTTCAGCGCATAGGACTGCCTCCCCGGCAGATGAGCTGGGGAGGCCGTTGTGTTACGAACGGATCTCTTTAGCTGCGGCGTATAAACCCGAGATCATTTTTGCTTTCAAACTTTCTTGGAAAGTTGCTTCGGCAACGGCTTCTGCTCGATCAGACGCAGAAGTACTGCCACCACTACCAGCACCCGTTCCGTTGTTAAGGGTATTCTCCAATGAAGAGTAAGCGTTGCTGGCGCTATTGTAGGGTCCAACACTTGACATAATTAAACTCCAGGTTCTTCAATCGTTAGTCGTTGGCTTTTTGGTCGTGATCAGTGATACGGGTTCCGTGTTTCTCGCATTTTGTAATCACGCTACGACTGTGTGGTCGATACGACTAAAGCGTTCCAGCGTTTTTTAGATTTTTCCAAATGTTTGGCTTTTACGCAGTGGGTGCCTGGAGAGTGACGATGCCCAGTTGTTTAATCCTGTAATACAGCGTGCGCCTTGCAACCCCCAGTTCAGCCGCCACAGTGTCTACACAGTGGTGATGGCGGCTCAGCGATTCCTGAATCAGTGCTTTTTCAATGTGTCGCAGACGTGCCTTCAGGCCTGTCTGGGTATCCTGTTGTTCGCTTATCGGGTTTGCAATCGGTGGCAGACCCAGCACAAACCGCTTGGCTGTCGAACGCAGTTCGCGAACATTTCCCAGCCAGGGGTGGCAGAGCAACCGTTGCAGCAGTGCGCTGGATGGGGCAGGGAACGTGCACTTGAAGTGCTCTGCCTCTTGTTGAATCATGTTCAAGAACAATGGAATGATCTGCTCACGGCGTTCGCGCAGGGGCGGGAGCCGGATATCGACAACGTTCAGCCGAAAGTACAGGTCGCGCCTGAAGGCCCCTTGTTCGACCATCTCCTCCAGTGATTGCTGTGCGGAGGCGATCACTCGCATGTCCACCGGGATAAAACGGGTGGAGCCCAGGCGCTCAACGCCCCGGCACTCCAGTGCTCGCAGCAACTTGGCCTGCAGGTTGAGGGGCATGCTGTCAATTTCGTCGAGGTACAAGGTGCCCAGGTGGGCGGCTTCGATAAAACCGGCCCGTGATTGCATCGCACCGGTATAGGCACCGCTGTTGACACCAAACAGTTGGCTTTCAGCCAGGCTTTCCGGGATCGCCGCGCAGTTGACGGCAACAAAGTTTCCCTTTCTTCCGGATAACAGATGTATGCGTTGTGCCAACGTATCTTTACCTGTCCCTGTTTCACCCAGCAGTAGCATATCGATATTAAGAGCGGCCGTGTTCTGGACAGTAGCCTCGATCGCTGGGCATTCGGTAAGTGGCGCGTCTGTAACATACTTAGGGTGATAGGAAAGCGACATATTGCTATTGCTCCAATATTGGATCGCATCACTATTTTCAGACTATTTGAGTCCATTCGAATACAGGGAAGTAAACCGGAAATTGTTTATTTTGTCACCTTGGTCAAGAAATATCGGAGGGGTATTGAAATCTATAGTTCAAGAGGCTGATGAAAGCTCAAGTGTTTCTACGCTGTTATTTTCTTTTTGTTTGAAGGATAAATCCTAAAGACGGCTTGTCTTTTTATGTAGGTGGGGTGGGATGCTGTTGGGGGGTTGTCAATCGGCGTTTTGAGTGTTTTATATTTTTAATATATAAAGTTAATTAATGTGTCGTGATGCTTTTTTGTTAAGTTCGGAAGTGAGCGCCCACAAAAAAGCCGATGCACTGCATCGGCTTTTTTGTTTTGCGGCATTGGCCGCAGATGACGCTTAGACGTTGAAACGGAAGTGCATCACGTCGCCATCCTTGACGATGTATTCCTTGCCTTCCAGGCGCCATTTACCGGCTTCCTTGGCACCGGCTTCACCCTTGAACTGGATGAAGTCGTTGTAGGCGATGACTTCGGCGCGGATAAAGCCTTTTTCGAAGTCGGTGTGGATCACGCCAGCCGCTTGCGGGGCAGTGGCACCGACCTTGACGGTCCACGCGCGTACTTCTTCAACACCGGCGGTGAAGTAGGTCTGCAGGTGCAGCATTTCGTAGCCGGCACGGATCACACGGTTCAGGCCAGGCTCTTCGAGGCCCAGGGCCTCAAGGAACATGTCTTTTTCTTCGCCGTCTTCCAGCTCGGCGATTTCCGCTTCGATCTTGTTGCACACCGGAACAACCATTGCGCCTTCTTCTTCGGCAATGGCCATGACCACGTCGAGCAGCGGGTTGTTCTCGAAACCGTCTTCAGCCACGTTGGCGATGTACATCACCGGCTTGGTGGTCAGCAGGTGGAAGCCCTTGATCACCGCCTTTTCGTCGGTGCTCATGTTCTTCATCAGGCTGCGTGCCGGCTTGCCCAGGGTGAAGTGAGCAATCAACTGCTCCAGCAAGGCTTTCTGGACCACTGCGTCCTTGTCGCCGCCCTTGGCGTTACGCGTGACCTTTTGCAGTTGCTTCTCGCAGCTGTCGAGGTCGGCGAAGATCAGTTCCAGGTCGATGATCTCGATGTCGCGTTTCGGGTCGACGCTGTTGGAGACGTGAATCACGTTCTCGTCTTCGAAGCAGCGGACCACGTGAGCGATGGCATCGGTCTCACGGATGTTGGCGAGGAACTTGTTGCCCAGGCCTTCACCTTTCGACGCGCCGGCTACCAGGCCTGCGATGTCGACGAACTCCATGGTGGTCGGCAGGATGCGCTTTGGATTCACGATGGCCGCCAGGGCGTCCAGGCGTGTATCGGGCATCGGCACGATACCGGTGTTCGGTTCGATGGTGCAGAAGGGGAAGTTCTCCGCCGCAATGCCGGATTTGGTCAGGGCGTTGAACAGGGTGGACTTGCCGACGTTAGGTAGGCCGACGATGCCGCAATTGAATCCCATGGTGTTTCCCCTCGGGTAAAGAGTCAGGCCTTCTGGCTGTGCAGGTTTTTCATCGCACGGTTCCATTCACCGGCGAAGATATCCGGCAGCACGCCGAGGGCAAAATCGATGCTGGCATCGAGTTTTTCCTGTTCGGCGCGTGGCGCACGACCCAGGACGAAATTTGAAACCATACTGGCAACGCCCGGGTGGCCAATGCCAAGCCGCAAGCGGTAGAACGTATTCTGATTGCCCAACTGCGCGATGATGTCGCGCAGGCCATTATGCCCGCCATGGCCGCCGCCTTGCTTGAGCTTGGCAACACCGGGTGGCAGGTCAAGTTCGTCATGGGCCACCAGGATTTCTTCGGGTTTGATCCGGAAGAAGCCCGCAAGCGCCGCGACAGCCTGGCCGCTGCGGTTCATGTAGGTGGTGGGAATCAACAGACGAACATCCTGACCCTGGTGCGAAAAGCGCCCGGTCAGGCCGAAATATTTGCGATCGGCCACAAGATTGACGCCTTGGGCGTGGGCGATGCGCTCAACAAAAAGGGCCCCCGCGTTATGCCGGGTCTGTTCGTATTCGGCGCCTGGATTTCCCAGGCCAACGATCAGTTTAATGGCAGTCACGACAGGGGCCCTTCCTTTGGAGTTGTGGATAACATCGCCGTTGGTGCGGCGAAAGTGGACGACAAACGCTGATTAACCGTTAGAGGCCAACTTCGCATTCTCGCCCGCTTTCTCGCTACGTTCCGGTCCGCGATGTTTCCTCAAGCTCCGGCATTACAGAGTGAATTACTCTGCAGCGCCTTCTTCAGCTTCTGGTGCAACGCGTGGAGCGTGTACGTTTGCAACAGCTTTGTCATCACCGTGAGCCAGTGCAACAAACTCAACGCCTTTAGGGGCTTTGAGGTCGGACAGGTGGATGATGTCGCCGATTTCAGCAGCCGACAGGTCGACTTCGATGAACTCAGGCAGGTCTTTCGGCAGGCAGGTCACTTCGATCTCGGCTACAACGTGCGAGATTTCGCCGCCTTTCTTGATCGGAGCAGCTTCGCCAACGAAGTGCACAGGCACGACAGCGGTCAGTTTCTGACCGGCAACTACGCGAACGAAGTCAGCGTGCAGCACGTGGCCTTTAGCTGGGTGACGTTGCAGTGCCTTGATGATGACGTTCTGCTTGGTGCCACCAACGTTCAGCTCGATGATGTGGCTGTAGGCCGCATCGTTTTCGAGCAGTTTGGCGATTTCTTTAGCCAGCATGCTGATGGATTCAGGGGCTTTTTCGCCACCGTAAACTACAGCTGGAACCAGGCTTGCGAGACGACGCAGGCGGCGGCTCGCACCTTTCCCCAGGTCGGAACGCAGTTCAGCATTCAAAGTAAAATCGTTCATGTTGTATCTCCAAAATAACCACATTCGCCCTAGCGTTTGCGACCAGCGCTAAAGGCGATATGGGCAAAAAAGCCCCGCCCCAACAGAATGCTGGGGCGGGGCGCTTTTCGTCAGGTTGATGTCGCTAAGGTCTGACCCTTAACGGAACATCGCGCTGATCGATTCTTCGTTGCTGATGCGGCGAACCGCTTCGGCAACTACCGGTGCGATATCCAGTTGACGGATACGCGAACAGGCTTGAGCTGCAGCGGACAACGGGATGGTGTTGGTCACCACCAGTTCGTCCAGCATTGAGTTCTCGATGTTCTCGATCGCTCGGCCCGACAGCACAGGGTGTGTGCAGTAGGCGAAGACTTTTGCTGCACCGTGCTCTTTCAGGGCTTTCGCCGCGTGGCACAGGGTGCCGGCGGTGTCGACCATGTCATCAACCAGAATACAGGTACGCCCTTCGACATCACCGATGATATGCATCACTTCAGAGTGATTGGCTTTCTCACGGCGTTTGTCGATGATCCCGAGATCAACGCCCAGGGACTTGGCAACAGCCCGTGCACGCACGACGCCACCAATGTCCGGGGACACGATCATCAGGTTTTCAAAGCGCTGGTCTTCGATGTCATCCACCAGGACGGGGGAGCCGTAGATGTTATCTACCGGAATATCGAAGAACCCCTGGATTTGGTCAGCGTGCAGGTCAACCGTGAGAACACGGTCGATGCCTACCACGGTCAGCATGTCAGCAACGACTTTCGCGCTGATAGCCACACGTGCGGAACGCGGACGGCGATCCTGACGGGCATAACCAAAGTAAGGGATTACAGCTGTGATTCGAGTCGCTGAGGAGCGGCGGAAGGCATCAGCCATCACGACGAGTTCCATCAGGTTATCGTTGGTCGGAGCGCAAGTCGGCTGAATAATGAAGACGTCTTTACCGCGGACGTTTTCATTGATCTCGGCTGTAATTTCGCCGTCGGAGAACTTACCGACAGAGATGTCACCGAGAGGGATATGCAGCTGACGTACAACACGCCGAGCCAGATCGGGGTTAGCATTCCCCGTAAAGACCATCATCTTGGACACGCGCAGTACCTAGAGGCTGAGGGTAACCTGGATGAGTATAGAAAATGGCAGGGGCGGCTGGATTCGAACCAACGCATGGCAGGATCAAAACCTGCTGCCTTACCGCTTGGCGACGCCCCTGTATCTGTTGCAACGAGTACCCAGTACTCGGTTCCTTTAGAGCAGACTTTGCAGCTTGCGATGCAACATCGAAACGTTGCTTCCCTTTGCTACAAACCCTGTAAGGGTCTCTGTAAGAAGGGCCGAGACTTTATCAGCTTCAGCTTTGCTTGGGAAGCCCCCAAACACACAACTTCCAGTTCCGGTTAATTTTGCTTCGGTAAAATTACCTAACAAATTCAAAGCGTTACGTACATCTGGATAACGCCTTGCTACAACCGGTAAGCAGTCATTTCGACTGTTTCCCTTGGGAACGGGGCGCACTTTAATGGGAGGAGAGTTACGTGTCAACAGTGGATCTGAAAAAATTTCTGCTGTACTTACAGATACTTGCGGAACAAGCACGACATACCACGGCTCTTCGGGGTCTACAGGGGTGAGTTTCTCCCCCACGCCCTCGGCAAAAGCGGCGTGCCCACGCACGAAAACCGGGACGTCGGCGCCGAGCGTCAGGCCCAGCGCGGCCAGGCGATCGTGGTCCCAGCCCAGCTGCCACAAGTGATTCAGGCCGAGCAACGTCGTCGCGGCATTCGAGCTGCCGCCACCGATGCCGCCGCCCATGGGCAGGATTTTTTCGATCCAGATGTCGATGCCCAGCGGGCAACCGGATTGTTCCTGAAGTTTTTTCGCGGCCTTCACAATCAGGTTGCTGTCGTGAGGCACACCTTCGAATTCGGTGTGCAGTCGGATCAGGCCGTCATCGCGAACGGCGAAGGTCAGCTCATCGCCGTAGTCGAGAAACTGAAAAATCGTCTGCAACTCGTGATAGCCGTCTTCACGGCGACCGAGAATGTGCAGCATCAGATTGAGTTTGGCCGGGGAGGGCAGGGTCAAGCGTTGCGCGGTCATGTCACTGCCCCAGTTTGCGAGGTTGCCAGTCCTTGATCACCAGCGTGACGTCAAGGTCGGTGCCATGCAGCTTGATGCGCTCGGGCAGCCAGTAACCGTTCTGTTGCACATAACTCAGGTACTCGACCTGCCAGCCATCCTGTTCCAGCGAGGCCAGGCGGCTGTCGCCGTTGAGGCTCAGGCGGCTCTTGCTGTCCGGTGCGGGCAGGCCACGTACCCACCACACCAGGTGCGAGACGGGCAGTTTCCAACCCATCTGTTCTTCCAGCAGGGCTTCCGGCGTAGGGGCTTCATAGCGGCCCTGATTGGCCACTTCCAGGCTGACTTGCCCCGGTCGGCCGGTCAGGCGTGCCGCACCGCGGCCCAGCGGGCCAGACAGGCGAATATCGTAATAGTCCTGGCGTTGCAGCCAGAACAAGGTACCGCTGCCCGAATCCTTCGGGGCGCGAATGCCAACCTTGCCTTCAATCTGCCAGCCATCGAGGCTGCTCAGTTGATCCTTGTGTTGCTGCCATTGCGCCGGGTTGCCCGGGCCTTCGACAGATTCACGGGTGCCAAGGCCCGAACAGCCGGCGAGCAGGGCGATAAAGCTGAAAACGATGACGTGGCGCAAAAACATAAAATTAAAGGGTCTCGGATCCGGTCAGGCGCTTGATGGTGCTGCGCAGGATTGGGCTTTCGGGTTGTTCCTTGAGGAACTTCTCCCAGATTTGTCGCGCTTCGCGTTGCTTGCCATTGGCCCAGAGCACTTCGCCCAGGTGCGCGGCCACTTCCTGATCGGGAAAGCGCTCCAGCGCCTGGCGCAGCAAGCGTTCGGCTTCATCCAGGTTGCCCAGGCGGTAGTTCACCCAGCCGAGGCTGTCGAGTACGGCCGGGTCTTCCGGGTTGAGCTGGTGAGCCTTTTCAATCAGCTCCTTGGCTTCGGCGTAACGCGTTGTACGGTCGGACAAGGTGTAACCCAGGGCGTTCAGTGCCATGGCGTTGTCCGGGTCGCGCTTGATGATCAGGCGCAGGTCTTTTTCCATCTGCGCCAGGTCATTGCGTTTTTCCGCCTGCATGGCGCGGGTGTACAGCAGGTTCAAGTCGTCAGGGTATTGCAGCAAGGCTTGCTGCAGGATTTTCCAGGCGCGATCGCCCTGCTTGTTGGCCGACAAGGTCTCGGCCTGGATCAGATACAGCTGGATCGCGTAGTCCGGTTCGGCATCCCGTGCGGCGGCCAGGCGTTTTTCGGCTTCGTCGGTGCGACCGTTGTTCATCAGGATATCGGCCTGGCGCAGTTGCGCCGGCAGGTAGTCGTTGCCGGGACCAACCTGGGCGTACTCAAGCAGCGCGGCCTGCGGGTCGTTACGCTCTTCAGCGATACGGCCCAGGTTCAGGTGCGCCGAATCAACGTGGCTCTCGCGGGCGATCAGGTCTTCCAGGTAACCCTTGGCTTCATCCCACGCCTTGGCTTCCAGGCACACCAGCGCCAGGGAGTAACGCAATTCGTCGTCGTCCGGGTATTGCTGGACGAGGTTGGCGAACTGCACCTTGGCGTCTTCCATGCGGTCCTGTTCAACCAGCGTGCGCGCATAGGTCAGCAGCAGACGCTTGTCGCCCGGGTACTTCTTGATGCTTTTTTCCAGCAGCGGAATCGCTTCCTTGCCGCGGTTGAGGTTTTGCAGCAGGCGCGCACGCAGCAGGATAGGCGCTATCTCGCCGTCTTCCGGCGGGTGTTGCTCCAGCAGCTTCAAGGCTGCCTCGGGCTCATCATCCTGTTGCAGCAACAGCGCCTTGCCGAAAATCAGCTGGCTGTTGTTCGGGTGTTTTTGCAGCAGGCGGTCGAAACTCTTCATCAGGCCGTTGCGGGTGTCCTGATCGGTGTCGGCGGCCGACAGCGCGAGGAAGTCGAAATGCGTGTCGCCCTTGCCCTGCAGGACTTTCTCCATATACACCATGGAGTCGTCATAGCGCCCGGCGCGGGCCAGTTGAATGGCGGCTGCCCGTTGCGCTTCGAGATCGTCCGGGGCGTTTTTCGCCCAGATCAGCGAGGTGTCCAGGGCCGCCTGATCGGCGCCCAGGTACTCGGCGATGCGAAACGCCCGCTCCGAAATCCCCGGATCCTGAGTATTGATGGCCTGGGTCACGTAGTTATCCAGGGCAATGTCGAAACGATTGCGCTGGCCGGCCAGCTCCGCGCTCAGCAGACTGAAGACCGTCTCTTCACTGAACGAGGAATAAACCTTGGGCTTTTCAGGGGCGGGGGTGCTGTCTTCTACCGGCGGCGTACCGTCCGGCGACACGGGTGCCAAGGCCTGGCAGCCGCTGAGGAAGACAAAAGCAAGGAGCAACGCGGAAGATCTATTCATATAGGAAGAGGACGACTAACCTGCGGTCGGATCATCATGACACAAGCCTTCGGCCAAACATAACCGAGTCTCAGTGGATGCCTTTATAGACACAAGGCATTAGGACAATAGCCTACGGTGGTTGTTCTGAATCATTCGAAGTAGGACAATTGTCGGCTTCCCGACATCATCAGCGATATTGAATGGCCTTCCTTGCACTCGGTATTAACCACAAGACTGCTTCTGTAGACGTCCGCGAGCGCGTGGCTTTTACTCCAGAGCAGTTGGTTGAGGCCTTGCAGCAGCTCTGCCGGCTTACCGACAGTCGCGAAGCTGCGATCCTTTCGACCTGCAATCGCAGCGAGCTCTATATAGAGCAGGAACATCTTTCAGCGGATGTGGTGCTGCGCTGGCTGGCCGATTACCACCATTTGAGCCTCGATGAGCTGCGCCAAAGCTCATATGTGCACGAAGAGGATGCGGCAGTTCGTCACATGATGCGCGTCGCTTCCGGGCTCGACTCGCTGGTGTTGGGCGAACCGCAGATCCTCGGCCAGATGAAATCGGCCTACGCCGTGGCTCGCGAGGCCGGCACCATCGGCCCGTTGCTGGGGCGCCTGTTCCAGGCCACCTTCAATTCGGCCAAGCAGGTGCGCACCGACACCGCCATCGGTGAAAACCCGGTGTCCGTGGCGTTTGCCGCCGTCAGCCTGGCCAAACAGATTTTCAGTGACTTGCAACGCAGCCAGGCCCTGCTGATCGGCGCCGGCGAGACCATCACCCTGGTCGCCCGCCATCTGCACGAGCTGGGTGTGAAGCGCATCGTCGTCGCCAACCGTACCCTGGAGCGTGCGAGCATCCTTGCCGAGCAGTTCGGTGCCCACGCGGTGTTGCTCTCCGACATCCCGGCCGAACTGGTGCGCAGCGACATCGTCATCAGCTCCACCGCCAGCCAATTGCCGATCCTGGGTAAAGGCGCGGTGGAAAGCGCCCTGAAACTGCGCAAGCACAAGCCGATCTTCATGGTGGACATCGCCGTTCCCCGGGATATCGAGCCTGAAGTCGGCGAGTTGGACGACGTTTACCTCTACAGCGTCGACGACCTGCACGAAGTGGTCGCCGAAAATCTCAAAAGTCGCCAGGGCGCAGCCCAGGCCGCCGAGGAAATGGTCAGCACCGGTGCCGACGATTTCATGGTGCGCCTGCGTGAACTGGCGGCGGTGGACGTGCTCAAGGCCTATCGTCAGCAAGGCGAACGCCTGCGGGACGAGGAATTGATCAAGGCCCAGCGTATGCTCGCCAACGGCAGCAGCGCCGAAGACGTGCTGATGCAACTGGCGCGCGGCCTGACCAACAAATTGCTGCATGCCCCCAGTGTTCAATTGAAAAAGCTTACCGCCGAAGGCCGCCTCGATGCGCTGGCCATGGCCCAGGAACTCTTTGCCCTCGGTGAGGGCGCGACAGAAAGCTCTTCGGATAAAAAACCGCAATGAAAGCGTCACTGCTCAATAAACTGGACGTCCTTCAGGACCGTTTCGAAGAACTGACCGCCTTGCTCGGCGACGGCGAGGTCATCTCCGATCAGACCAAGTTCCGCACCTATTCCAAGGAGTACGCGGAAGTTGAACCGATTGTGGCCACCTATACACAGTTGCTCAAGGTTCAGGCTGACCTCGAAGGCGCCCAGGCGCTGCTCAAGGACAGTGACCCGGACATGCGCGAAATGGCCGTTGAAGAAGTGCGTGAAGCCAAGGACAAGCTGATCGAACTGGAAGGCGACCTGCAACGCATGCTGCTGCCCAAGGACCCCAACGACGGGCGCAACGTGTTCCTTGAAATCCGCGCCGGCACCGGCGGTGACGAGGCGGCGATTTTCTCCGGTGACCTGTTCCGCATGTACTCGCGCTATGCCGAACGTCGTGGCTGGCGGGTCGAGATCCTGTCCGAGAACGAAGGCGAACACGGCGGTTATAAAGAAGTCATCGCCCGGGTCGAAGGCGAAAATGTCTACGGCAAGCTGAAGTTCGAGTCTGGCGTACACCGCGTGCAGCGGGTGCCGGCCACCGAATCCCAGGGCCGTATCCACACCTCCGCGTGCACCGTGGCCGTGTTGCCCGAGCCGGACGAGCAGGAAGCGATCGAGATCAACCCGGCAGACCTGCGGGTCGACACCTACCGTTCATCGGGCGCCGGTGGCCAGCACGTCAACAAGACCGACTCCGCGATTCGCATCACCCACTTGCCCTCGGGCATCGTGGTGGAGTGCCAGGAAGAACGTTCCCAGCACAAGAACCGTGCGCGGGCCATGTCCTGGCTGTCGGCCAAGCTCAACGACCAGCAGACCAGCGCCGCCGCCAACGCAATTGCCAGCGAGCGTAAATTGCTGGTGGGCTCGGGCGACCGTTCCGAGCGTATCCGTACGTACAACTTTGCCCAGGGCCGGGTCACCGACCACCGCGTCAACCTGACGCTGTATTCCCTGGATGAAATCCTTGCCGGTGGCGTTGATGCGGTCATCGAGCCGTTGTTGGCCGAGTACCAGGCCGACCAGTTGGCGGCGATAGGTGAATAAATGACCATTATTGCCAGCCTGTTACGCGCCGCCGACCTGCCGGACTCGCCCACTGCGCGCCTGGACGTGGAATTGTTGCTGGCCGCGGCCCTGGGCAAGTCCCGCAGCTACCTGCACACCTGGCCCGAAAAAATCGTCAGCAGCGAAGACGCACTGACCTTCGCCGACTACCTGCAACGCCGCCGCACAGGCGAGCCCGTGGCCTACATCCTCGGCCAGCAAGGCTTCTGGAAGCTCGACCTGGAAGTGGCACCTCACACGCTGATCCCGCGTCCGGAAACCGAGATGCTGGTGGAAGCCGCCCTGGAATTGCTGCCGGCCACCCCGGCCAAGGTCCTCGACCTGGGCACCGGCAGCGGCGCGATTGCCCTGGCCCTGGCCAGCGAACGCCCGGCCTGGCAAGTCACCGCCGTCGACCGCGTGCTGGAAGCCGTGGCGCTGGCCGAACGCAACCGTCAGCGCCTGCACCTGAACAACGCCACGGTGCTGAACAGCCATTGGTTCAGCGCTCTCGAAGGCCACACCTACAACCTGATCATCAGCAACCCGCCTTATATAGCCGACACCGACCCCCATCTGGTGGCCGGTGACGTGCGCTTTGAACCCGCCAGTGCGCTGGTGGCCGGGCACGATGGCCTGGACGACCTGCGGCTGATCATCGCCCAGGCGCCTGCGCATCTCGACGCCGCGGGCTGGTTGCTGCTGGAACACGGTTACGACCAGGCGCCCGCCGTGCGCGACCTGCTGCTGGGCGAAGGCTTTGAAGAGGTTCACAGCCGCATCGACCTGGGTGGCCACGAACGCATCACTTTGGGACGCCGGCCGTGATGAATGATCAGGAGCTGTTGCGCTATAGCCGGCAGATTCTGTTGCAGCATGTCGACATTGAAGGCCAGTTGCGCCTGAAAAACAGCCGCGCGCTGATTGTCGGGCTCGGTGGCCTCGGTTCCCCGGTGGCGCTGTACCTGGCAGCGGCGGGCGTGGGTGAGCTGCATTTGGCGGACTTCGACAGCGTCGACCTGACCAACCTGCAACGCCAGATCATTCATGACACCGACAGTGTCGGCCTGAGCAAGGTCGACTCGGCGATTCGCCGCCTGAGCGCGATCAATCCTGAAATACAGTTGGTCGCCCATCGCAGCGCGCTGGATGAGGATTCCCTCGCGGCCGCCGTGACGGCGGTCGACGTCGTACTGGATTGCAGCGATAACTTCTCCACCCGAGAAGCGGTCAATGCGGCGTGTGTCGCTGCCGGCAAACCGCTGGTCAGCGGCGCCGCGATTCGCCTGGAAGGCCAGCTGTCGGTGTTCGACCCGCGCCGCGCCGAAAGCCCGTGCTACCACTGTTTATACGGGCACGGCAGCGAGGCCGAACTGACCTGCAGCGAAGCCGGCGTCATCGGCCCGCTGGTGGGGTTGGTGGGAAGCCTGCAAGCCCTGGAAGCCTTGAAATTGCTGGCCGGTTTCGGCGAGCCACTGGTGGGGCGGCTGTTGTTGATCGACGCCCTGACCACGCGTTTTCGCGAGTTGCGGGTCAAGCGCGATCCCGGTTGCAGCGTCTGCGGTAGCCAACATGGTTAAGGACGCGCCCATTGGTGTGTTCGACTCCGGTGTCGGCGGCCTGTCGGTGCTGGACGAAATCCAGCGGCTGCTGCCCCATGAGTCGCTGCTGTACGTGGCGGATGGCGGGAATATCCCCTACGGCGAGAAAACCCCGGCATTCATCCTGGATCGCTCGCGACGGGTGGCGGAGTTTTTCCGCGAAAAAGGCGCCAAAGCCTTTGTGATTGCCTGCAATACGGCGACCGTCGCCGCCGTCGCCGATTTGCGCCAGGACTATCCCGACTGGCCGCTGGTGGGCATGGAGCCTGCGGTTAAGCCCGCCGCCGCCGCGACCCGCAGTGGTGTGGTCGGCGTGCTGGCGACCACCGGCACCCTGCAAAGCGCCAAGTTCGCCGCGTTGCTCGACCGTTTCGCCACCGATGTGCGGGTGATCACCCAGCCGTGCCCAGGCCTGGTGGAGCTGATCGAGACCGGCGACTTGAACAGCCCGGCGTTGCGCCTGCTGTTGCAGGGCTATGTCGAACCGCTGATTGCGGCCGGTTGCGACACCATCATCCTCGGCTGCACCCACTATCCCTTCCTCAAGCCATTGCTCGCCGAGATGCTCCCGCCGACGATTATTCTGATCGACACCGGCGCTGCGGTAGCGCGTCAATTGCAGCGCCTTTTGGGCGAGCGCGAGCTGCTGGCCTCCGGCAATCCCGAGCCTGCACAGTTCTGGACCAGCGGCGATCCAGTGCACTTCAGAAATATCCTACCGACCCTATGGAAATCCCCCGGCGTTGTGCGTAATTTTGGCCTGTGAAAAAAACGTGAAATAGCTCGTTTTTCGCTGAACTTCCGCGTGTGCGACAGCTTCTATAGCGAGTTAGCCTGTACAAAATCATACAACTTCGTTCGGAAAGGATGTTTCTATATGAAGCGCTTGTTCTGTTTGGCTGCGATTGCGGCCGCAATGTTGGGGCACTCTTTTTCTGCGCAGGCCGCGGGCCTGGAATTTGGAGTGGGGAGTACCAGCGATTCGACCATGACCTATCGGTTGGGGCTGACCTCGGATTGGGATAAAAGCTGGTGGCAGACCGATACGGGCCGCGTGACCGGTTACTGGAGCGGCGCCTACACCTACTGGGACGGTGACAAGCGCGCCAGTGTCAGCAGCTTGTCGTTCTCGCCGGTGTTTGTGTATGAGTTTGCCGGGGAGAAGGTGAAGCCGTACATCGAGGCTGGGGTTGGCGTGGCGGTGTTCTCCCGCACGCGGGTTGAAGACAATAACATCGGCCAGGCTTTCCAGTTTGAAGACCGACTGGGCTTTGGCTTGCGCTTTGTCGGTGGGAGCGAAGTGGGCATTCGGGCCACCCATTACTCCAATGCCGGGATCAGCAGCAATAACGATGGTGTCGAGAGCTATTCGCTGCACTACACGATGCCGTTGTAATTCTCAAGAACACCGCAAAACCCCTGTAGGAGCTGGCTTGCCAGCGATGCAGGCACCTCGGTGCATCAGTTGCACCGAGTTGACGCTATCGCAGGCGAGCCAGCTCCCACAGTTGATCTGTATCGGTTCCGAAATCAGCGATACACCGTCGCAATCCCCTGGCGCTCATCAATGCACTCCGGCGCGCCCATCTCGAACTCCCGGCAGATCAGCGGCCGCTTCTCATAAATCGTGCACATCATCGTGTCGCGATCCAGCGCCGCGCACCAGCCGTCATCCAGGCGCAGCATGACTTCGCCGCCCCAGTCGTCGGTGTCGATAAAGCGATCAGGCACGCCGGTGTCGGTGATCAGCATGACTTCCAACTGGCAGCAGCATGCGGCGCAGGTGGAGCAGGTGACGGCAGGTTCGGCGATTTGGGTGTGGGGGATGTTGGTCATAGGCGCGCAGTGTAAGGCAAGCGGCTTATGCGTGTGTGAAAGGCCTGACGGACGTCAGTGTGCCAACTGCCTGGCGACCCAGTGCAGCAATGGAAAGATCATGCCCCAAATTAACGCCAGGCCGAGGAGGGTCGCCACGGTGCCATAGCCGAAACTGACCCCGGCCAACTGGCTGCCGGCGTAATAAGACAATGGCCCGCCCACCGCGCCCAGCAGGCTTGCGCGCCACCAGGGCTGTGCGCTCCAGGCCAGGCAATGGCGCAGCGTGGTCGCCAGCAATGCCCACAACAGGATCAGCCACACCGGCGCCCACGGCCCGGGCAGGCTGAAGTGAAACACGCCAAACGCGCGCAGCGCGGTGTCGATCACCGTGCCCAGCAGGGTGACGGCCAGGATCACCTGGCCTTCCTCGGACCACGAACTTATCCACAGCAGGTGGACCGCCAGCACGGCCACTCCCACCAATAGCCACAGGCTGTCGCCGCCCAGCACACAGGCAAACCAGCCGCACTGGAACAGCACGGCATTCGCCAGCGGTTTAAGCATTAAAACGCCCGAGCAGTGGCTGTGTCAGCGCCGCCGGCTTGGCCAGCAGCATCTGTGCGGTGCCGATGGTGCGCTCCATAAAACCGCCTTCGCAGTAGCACAGGTAAAACTCCCACAGCCGCAGGAAGTATTCGTCGTAGCCCATTTCCGTCAGGCGGCTGTGGGCGCGGCGAAAGTTCTCATGCCACAGGCGCAAGGTTCGCGCGTAGTGCAGGCCGAAATCCTCCATGTGCAGCAGGTTCATGTCGGTGTCGCGGCTGACGATCTCAAGCATTTTCTGTACGCAGGGCAGGGCGCCGCCGGGGAAGATGTAGCGCTGGATAAAGTCCACGCTGCTCTTGGCCTGTTCGTAGCGTTGTTCACGAATGGTGATGGCTTGCAGCAACATCAGGCCGTTGCCCTTGAGCAACTGCGCGCACTGCTTGAAATAGGTCGGCAGGAAGCGATGGCCCACCGCTTCGATCATCTCGATGGACACCAGCTTGTCGTACTGCCCGGTCAGGTCGCGGTAGTCCTCCAGCAGCAGTGTCACCTGGTTCTGCAAACCCAGGGCCTCGATGCGTTTTTCGGTGTAGGCAAACTGCTCCTTGGACAAGGTCGTGGTGGTGACCTTGCAGCCATATTGCTGCGCCGCATAAATCGCCATGCTGCCCCAGCCGGTGCCGATTTCCAGCAGGTGATCGGAGGGTTTCAGCGCAAGCTTCTGGCAGATGCGTTCCAGTTTGTTCAACTGGGCCTGTTCCAGGGTGTCGTCAGCGGTGAGGAATTGTGCGGCCGAATACATCATGGTCGGGTCGAGGAATTCTTCGAACAGGTCGTTGCCCAGGTCGTAGTGGGCGGCGATGTTTTTCTGCGAGCCCTTGCGCGTATTGCGGTTGAGCCAGTGCAGGCTTTGGGTGAAGGGCCGCGCCAGTTTGGCCAGGCCACCTTCCAGCGCATCCAGCACGTCGAGGTTGCTGACCATCACCCGCACCACGGCGGTGAGGTCCGGGCTGCTCCAGTAACCATGAATAAACGCCTCGCCGGCGCCGATGGAACCGTTGGCCGCCACCAGCCCCCACACCGCCGAGTCGAGGATCTGGATTTCCCCCAGCAGGTGCGCTTCCCGTGCGCCGAAGACTTGCCGTTCGCCGTCCTCAATCACCACCAACTGGCCGTGGCGCAGTTGGCCGAGCTGGCGCAGCACCGCTTTACGCAGCAGTGCGGCGGTCATGCCGTTGACGTTCAAGCGGTTGGATTTGACCGATAAGCTAGGGGATTTCATGGCGGCGATCCTTGGTGTACCCGACTGCGGTGCGAGAAGCGCCTTCGGCGGCGTGATGGGAAAAAATCGGCGTGCGTTTAAGTAAAAGGCGCAGGGCCTGCCAGTAAATGGCCAGGCAAGTCTTGGCGGTCATCCACGGGAAGCGCCACAGGTAGCGGTGCAGGCTGGCGCGGTTCAAGGCTTCGCGCTGCAGGCTCAAGGTGGCGTCGAAGACTTTCAGCTCGCCTTGCCAGTCGGCCATGTGCACGCCGAGTTTCGCGGCGGGCGGGCTGAAGCTCATGCGGTATTCCAGGTCCCGGGGCAAAAACGGCGACACATGAAACGCCTTGGCCACGGCGAAGTGCTGGTGCTCGTCGGCAGGCAACGCCTGGGCCGGCAGCACGTAGTGATAGCGCTCGCGCCACGGGGTGTTGGTCACTTCACAGAGGATCGCGGCCAGTGTTCCATCGGCCTCGAAGCAGTAGAAGAAACTCACCGGATTAAAAGCCAGGCCCCAACTGCGAGCCTGGGTCAGCAGGCAGATTGCGCCCAGGGGGATGCGCCCCAGGGCCTTGCCGACTTCTTGGCGTACGGCATCGGTCAAGCTCATGCCGTGACGGGTCAATTCACGCAGGTAATCCTGCTGGCGAAACGCGAACGGCGCCCAGCGCTCGCCCGCCAGTGGCGACAAGCCGAACACTTCGTGCTGTTCGCTGAGGTCCAGGTACAGCAGGCCGATCCGGTAGCGAAAGGCATGGCCCTTGGGCGTAAACCGCCGATGGGCGATCCAGCCGCTGTAGAGGGCGCTGTTCACAGGATTTCCCCAAACGCCTTGGCCACACGCAACGCGCTGACCACGCCGTCTTCGTGGAAACCGTTGGCCCAGTAGGCGCCGCAATAGTAGGTGTGCTGCGCGCCGTGCAGTTCTTCCCAGCGCGCTTGTGCGGCCACGGCGGCCAGGCTGTATTGCGGGTGGGCGTAGGTGTAGCGGGCAAGGACTTTGAGCGGGTTGATCATCGCCGTCTGGTTGAGGCTCACGCAAAAAGTCGTGGCGCTGTCGATGCCCTGCAGGATGTTCATGTCGTAGGTCACGGCAGCCTGTTTGTGCGCGCTGCCGTCCAGGCGATAGTTCCAGCTGGCCCAGGCCAGTCTGCGGTCGGGCAGCAAGCGGGTGTCGGTGTGCAGGACTACGTCGTTGTCGGCGTAGGGCAGGGCGCCGAGGATCTGTTGCTCGGCCGGGCTCGCGTCGCCCAGCAACGCCAGGGCCTGGTCGCTGTGGCAGGCGAACACCACCTTGTCGAAGGCCTCGCTGCCGGCGGCGCTGTGGATAACCACGCCGATCGCTGAGCGTTCAACCCGGGTAACCGGGCAATTGATGCGAATTTTTTCGCGGAAGGACTGAGTCAGCGGCTCGATATAGCGGCTGGAGCCGCCTTCGATCACGCACCATTGCGGCCGGTTACTCACCGACAACAAACCATGGTTCTTGAAGAACCGTACGAAGAATTGCAGGGGGAACCCGAGCATGTCCGCCAGGGACATCGACCAGATCGCCGCCCCCATCGGCACGATGTAGTGCTGGATAAACCGCTGGCCGTAGCCGCCGGCTTGCAGGTACTCGCCCAGGGTCATCTCGGCGCTGATGCGTTGCTCTTGCAGGTCCAGCGGCGCCTGGCGGTTGAAGCGCAGGATGTCGCGCAACATGCCCCAGAAACCCGGCGACAGAATATTGCGACGCTGGGCGAACAGGCTGTTGAGGTTGTTGCCGTTGTATTCGAACCCGGCGTTCGTGTCGCACACCGAAAAGCTCATCTCGGTGGGTTTGAACGTCACGCCGATCTGGCCCAGCAGCTTGATGAAGTTGGGGTAGGTCCAGTTGTTGAACACTATAAAACCGGTGTCCACCGCATAGCTTTTGCCCTCCACCGTGACATTGGCGGTGTGGGTGTGCCCGCCAATGCAGTCGCTCGCTTCGAACAACGTGATGTCATGGCGGCGACTGAGCAGATAAGCACTGGTCAGCCCGGCGATGCCGCTGCCGATGATGGCGATCTTCACAGGTCGTCCTTCCTCGGTGGCGGGCTGCGCAGCATGCGTTTGCCGATGATCAGCTTGGCGCGGTTCGGCAGTTTTGACAGCGGCCAGAGTGCGGCAATGAACAGCGCCGGGAAGGCAATTTCCAATGGGCGGTTTTGCAGCTTGGCGAAGATATGCCGCGCGGCCTTGTCTGCGGGCCAGCTCAGGGGCATCGGGAAATCGTTGCGGGCGGTCAGCGGCGTGTCGACAAACCCCGGGCTGACCACGGTCACGTCGATGCCTTCGGGCGACAGGTCGATACGCAGGGATTCAAACAGGTAGCGCAGGCCGGCCTTGGAGGCGCCGTAGGCTTCCGCCCGGGGCATCGGCAGGTACGTCACGGCACTGGCCACGCCGACCAGGTGCGGGCTATGACCGGCGCGCAACAGCGGCAGGGCGGCCTCGATGCAGTAACTGCTGGCCAACAGGTTGGTGCGCACCACGTGTTCGATGATCGAGGCGTCGAACTGTTTGGCATCCACGTATTCGCAGGTGCCGGCGTTAAGGATTACCGTGTCCAGCGAGCCCCAGACCACGGCGATGTGCTCACCGATTTCGCGCACGGTCTGGCTGTTGGTCAGGTCGCCTGCCACCACCAGCACTTGCCCCGGATATTGCTGGGCGAGTTGCTCCAGCGGCGCCTTGGAGCGGGAGCTGACGGCCACATGGGCGCCGCTGTCGAGCAGCGCTTTGGCCAGTTCGGCACCGATGCCACTGCTGGCACCGGTCAACCAATAACGACGGGGCGGCACAAGGTTCATCCCATTCTCCTTTTCAGCCAACTGACCACGCCGCCGAGGACCGGCACGTGCTCATACAGCAGTGCACCTGCGTCGAAATAATCTCGATGCTGGTACACCTTGTCGCGCCACAGCAGGTGCGAGCAGCCTTCGACGCGAATCACTTCGCCCTTGGCCAGGCGCGGGTGGCAGAAGCTCATTTTCCAGCGCAGGTAGCCTTCGCCTTCAGCCACCTGATCGAAGCCATGGAAGTCAAAGCGCAGCTGGGTGACGTTGTCGTACAGCTCGGCGAAGTAACGGTGCAGCGCCGTCAGCCCATGCACCTCGTGCAGCGGGTCGGTGAAGCTGATGTCCTTGCTGTACAGGCTGTCGAGCAGGTGCAGGTTGTGTTTGTCCACACTGGCAAAGGCTTGGGCGAAGCGGCGCAGGAAATCACTCATAGCTGCCTCCAGCCGCCTGGCGTGAAGGCAGGCTACGGAAGGCGGCGAGGGCGCGGTCGCGGGATTTTTTCAAATCGACGATAGGACGAGGATAGTCCGCCACGCCAAACAGGCCGCCCACGGCGTCGGGGTTGTGCACTTCTTTTTTGTTCAGCGCCGCCAGTTGCGGCAGCCAGTGCTTGATAAACACGCCTTCGCCGTCGAATTTTTCCGATTGGCTCAAGGGGCTGAAAATCCGGAAGTACGGCGCCGAATCGGTGCCGGTGGACGAACTCCACTGCCAGCCGCCGTTGTTGGCCGCGAGGTCACCGTCGATCAGGTGGCGCATGAAAAAACGCTCGCCTTCACGCCAGTCGATCAGCAGGTTTTTGGTCAGGAACATCGCCACCACCATACGCAGGCGGTTGTGCATCCAGCCGGTTTCCAGCAATTGGCGCATGGCCGCATCGATGATCGGCAGGCCGGTGCGGGCTTCCTGCCAGGCCTTCAAGTCTTCGGGGCTGTTGCGCCAGGCCACGGCTTCGGTCTCGGGGCGGAAGGCGCGGTGGCGGGAGACCCGGGGGTAGCCCACCAGGATATGTTTGTAGAACTCGCGCCACAGCAGCTCGTTGATCCAGGTGATGGCGCCAATGTCGCCGCTTTCGAATTCGCCCTGGTTGCTTTGCAGCGCGGCGTGCAGGCACTGGCGCGGCGAAATCACACCGGCGGCCAGGTAAGCCGAGAGCTGGCTGGTGCCGGGCTTGGCCGGGAAGTCGCGTTCGTCCTTGTAGTAGCTGATTTGTGCGTCGGCAAACTGGTCGAGACGGCGCCGGGCTTCGGTTTCACCGGCAGGCCACAGCGCGCGCAAGGCTTCGCTCGGGGTAGCAAAACCGTCGACCTGATCGGGGATTGGGTCACTTTTGAGTTTGAGCGGCGCCTGCGCCTTGGGGGCGGCGATCAGGCGGGGAAGCGCGCCGTGCAAGCGGCTGTAGCAGACTTTGCGAAACTGGCTGAACACCTGGAAGTACGTGCCGGTCTTGGTCAGTACGCTGCCGGGCTGGAACAGCAATTGGTCCAGATAATTGTGGAACGTCACGCCCTGGGCTTCGAGGGCCGTGGCCACCGCTGTGTCGCGACGCTCTTCGTGGATGCCGTATTCGTCATTGACGTGCACCGACTCCACCGACAGCTCCTGGCACAGGTCAGCCAGGACTTGCGGTGCCTGGTCCCAGGTCGAGGCATGGCGGATCAACAGCGGAATGTTCAGCTCGCCCAGTGCCACGCTCAAGCTCTGCAGATTACGCAGCCAGAAGTCGACTTTGCACGGCGCGTCATCGTGGGCCAGCCATTGCCCGGGGCTGATCAGGTAGACAGCCGCTGTCGGGCCGCGCTGTGCAGCGGCGGCGAGGGCGGTGTTGTCATGTAGGCGCAGGTCGGTGCGCAGCCAGATCAAGTGCATTTAAATAAGTCCACGCTGGATCAGTACCTGATGGGCCGACAACGGGTCTTCGGCCAGGAGCAATTCAGGAATGTCTTGGGTTAATACGGACAGCTCGGCCTGGTGGATGCATACCGTTGGTCCGGTTATCAGTTTTGGGCAACTGAACCCGCTCAACAGTTTGCCCAGCGCCGGCACATGCAGCGCCTTGCTCGAATACAGCAACACCGCGCGGGGTTGCAGGTGCTCGACGGCCAGGGCCAGTTCGCCGGCCGGCAACGGCCAGTCGAAGACTTCCACCGGGCAATCGGCGCTGCTGGCCAGCCAGGCGGTGAGCCACAGGTGCGGCTCCAGCGGCAGGTCGGAATGATTGACCAGCAGCAACGGCGCACCGTTGAGCTGGCGATTGTTGTGATACATCCGCGCGCCGAATTTGCTGCGCAGCCAGGAATAGAAAAACACCCGTTCCATCTGCGCGCCGAATTGGCCTTGCCAGCGCAGTTCAAGCTCCTTGAGCAACGGCAGCAGAAGTTGCTCGCACAGGGTGCGCGGCGGGTACAGCGCCATGGCCTGGTTGAAGGCGTCATCTACCCGGCGCTCGGCCAGTTCGCTGATGGCCTGCAACAGCTGCTGGCGCCGGTTGTGCCATTCGTTTTCCACCGGCGGTTCGCTGGTGCTGTGCGCGGTGTCGATCAGGCCCTTGACCTGGCTGACCGGCACACCGCGGTTGAGCCAGGTCAGGATGGTATGGATGCGCTGCACGTGCTCGGCGGAAAACAGCCGGTGCCCCTTGGGCGTGCGCTGGGGCACGATCAGGCCGTAGCGTCGCTCCCAGGCGCGCAGGGTCACCGCGTTGACGCCGGTCTGGCGCGCCACTTCGCGGATCGGCAGCCAGCCTTCTTGCAGGGCTTGGGCGAAATCTTCGCCGGGGTCATTGTCGTCTTGCAGGGAAACATTCATGGGTTAAATCGCATTACGCAGGCTGAGGTTTTCCGGGTGCGGTTGCAGGTAGGCCTGCTGCGCGATGTAGCGGTCCGGATGCTGGCGAAAGTGGTGCTTGAGCAGGGTCAGTGGCACCACCAGCGGCACGATGCCCTGGCGGTATTGGCCAATGAGGGTCTGCACTTCCTGTTTGTCTTCGGCGCTGATGGCTTGCTTGAGGTAGCCGCTGATGTGTTGCAGCACGTTGGTGTGGGTGCCGCGCGTGGCGCACTTGCTCAGGGCCGTCATCAGTTCGCTGAAATAGCCGGTGGCCAGGGCGTCGAGGTCGACGTCCTTGCGCATGCCGCCCAGCAGGTTGCCCAGGCTTTTGTAATGCACCGGGCTGTGGGCCATCAGCAGGTATTTGTAGCGTGAGTGAAATTCCAGCAGGCGGTGGCGGGTCAGGCCTTCGGCGAGCAGTTGCTGCCAGGTGGCGTAGACGAACACCCGGGTCAGGAAATTTTCCCGCAGCACCGGGTCGTTCAGCCGACCGTCTTCTTCCACCGGCAGGTTGGGGTGGCGCGCGCAAAAAGCCTGGGCGTAGATGCCGCGCCCGCCGCCGTCGATGGGCATGCCGTTGTCCTGATAGACCTTGACCCGCTCCAGGCCGCAGGACGGGGATTTCTGCATGAAGATGTAGCCGCAGAGGTCGGTGTGTTCAGCAGCCATTTGTTGGCCGTAATCGTCCAGCGGCCGGGTCACGTTGAGTTCGCGGTGCACGGTGCCGACGGCCTGAGGGTTCAGCGGGTCGCCCACCAGGCGGATGGGCTCGCGGGGAATGCCCAGGCCGATGGCGACTTCAGGGCACAGCGGCACGAAATCGAAATATTCGGCGAGAGTCTGGCTGCACAGCTGGGATTGTTTATGCCCGCCGTTGAAGCGCACGTTCTCGCCCAACAGGCACGCGCTGATGGCGATTTTCGGTTTGCCGGTGGCGGGCAGGGTGCTGGGCATGGCCAAACCTCTATGAAAAATCCTGTACAGAGTTAAATTTCTGTACAACTTAATCTCATCATAGATTTGAAGCTGTACAAGTCAAATAATTTGTACAGGTATTTTCGGAATGACTATTTCCAGCCGATTTTCCAGTCTTCGGCGTTTTGCAGGGTTTGCCAGGGCAGGCGCTGCACGCGATGGCTGATCACGGCTTCCAGCTCGATTTCCTGCACATCGCCTTCGTCGTCGCGCAGCAACTGGGTCACCAGGAAGTGTTTTTCCTTGTGCTGCGGGCGGGCTGCCGTCCACTTCGACAGCAGCAATTTGGCGGGATTGATGCGGTTCACTGCAGGTGCTCGATCAATCGCCGCGCCGCTTCCTGGCCGCTGAGCCAGGCGCCTTCCACACGGCCCGACAGGCACCAGTCACCGCACACGTACAAGCCCAGGTCGGCGTCGGCCAGCACGCCAAATTCGTGGCTGGTGGACGGCCGCGCATACAGCCAGCGGTGGGCGAGGGTGAAGGACGGCGCCGGCATGGCGCTGTGCAGCAGTTCGGCGAAGGCACCGTGCAGGTGTTCGATCACCGCTTCCTTGGACAGGTCCAGGTGTTGCTTGCTCCAGGTGCTGGTGGCGTGCAGCACCCAGGTGTCGAGGGTGGTGTCGCGCCCTGGTTTGCTGCGGTTGCGGGCCAGCCAGTCCAGCGGGCTGTCCTGCACGAAGCAGCCTTCCATGGGGGTGTCCAACGGCTTGTCGAAGGCCAGCGCGATGGCCCAGGTCGGGTCCATCTTCACCCCGGCGGCGGCACTTGCCAGCTTGGGCGCGGCGGCCAGCAAAGCGGTGGCTTGCGGCGCCGGGGTGGCGATGATCACGTGGCTGAACGGGCCATGGTTTTCACCGTCGGCGTCCAGCAGGTTCCAGTGGTGTTTGCCCTGGAACACTTCGGTGATGCGGCAACCGAAGTGCACCGGCAAGTCATCCAGCAGGGCGCGGGTGATCGCGCTCATGCGCGGCGTGCCGACCCAGCGGATCTGTTCATCGGGGGAGGGCGTGAGTTGCCCGGACTTGAAGTTGTACAGCTGCGGTTTCCATTGCTCGGCGCAACCCTGGGCCTGCCAGCGTTGCACCTCGTTGACGAAGCGCCGGTCGCGGGCGGTGAAGTACTGCGCGCCCATGTCCAGTGCCCCGGCATCGCTGCGCTTGCTGGACATGCGACCGCCACTGCCGCGGCTTTTATCGAAGAGTTGTACAGCGTGCCCCGCGTCTTTTAACGCTCGGGCGGCGGAGAGACCGGCGATGCCGGTGCCAATGATCGCGATGGGAACAGTCATGGGAGGCCTCGTTTTACCGTTGGGTACAGACTACGCCGACACCAATAGCTGTACAATATTGTTTTTTGGTATAAGTTTTGGCGTACCTGATCGTTTGGCGTGACCTATGGTTAAACCTGAAGGTTTAACCAGCGTTGCGCCCGATTAAAACATCCCTGTCTATAAAATAGACTAACGGTGGTCGGCGAACGTTACACGAGGAACAACTCATGCACATTTTGCTGACCGGCGGTACGGGTTTGATCGGCCGTCAACTCTGCCAATACTGGCTTGCCCAGGGCCATCGCCTTACGGTCTGGAGCCGCCATCCCGAACAAGTGGCTAAATTGTGCGGTGCCCAGGTGCACGGCATTGCCCGCCTGCAAGATGTAAACGAGCCGTTGGACGCCGTGGTCAACCTGGCCGGCGCGCCGATTGCCGACCGCCCCTGGACCCATAAACGCAAGGCGCTGCTGTGGAGCAGCCGTATCGGTCTCACCGAAACGTTGTTGGCCTGGCTTGAGGGCCTTGAGCAAAAACCGGCGGTGTTGATCTCCGGCTCTGCGGTGGGTTGGTACGGCGACGGCGGCGAGCGTGAGCTGACCGAAGACAGTGGCCCGGTGCAGGACGACTTTGGCAGCCAGCTATCGATCGCCTGGGAGGAAACGGCCCAGCGCGCCGAAGCATTGGGGATCCGCGTGGTGCTGGTGCGAACCGGGTTGGTGCTGGCGGCCGAGGGCGGCTTTTTGTCGCGGCTGTTGCTGCCGTTCAAACTGGCGCTGGGCGGGCCTATCGGCAATGGTCGGCAGTGGATGCCGTGGGTCCATATAAAGGATCAAATCGCCCTGATTGATTTTCTTCTGCACAAGGAAGGCGCCAGCGGTCCTTATAATGCCTGCGCGCCACACCCGGTGCGCAACCTTGAGTTCGCCAAGACCCTGGGCAAGGTGCTGCACCGCCCGGCGTTCATGCCCATGCCGGCGTTTGCCTTGCGCATCGGCCTGGGTGAGTTGTCGGGCTTGTTGCTGGGTGGCCAGCGGGCGTTGCCGCAGCGGCTGTTGGCAGCCGGTTTCACTTTCCAGTTCACTGAGTTGCACGCGGCCCTGGACGACTTGTCCAGCCGCCTCTAGAAATAGGATGTTGCATGACGGATCACGCGTTGTTACTGGTCAACCTGGGTTCACCGGCGTCCACATCGGTGGCGGATGTGCGCAGCTACCTTAATCAATTCCTGATGGACCCTTATGTCATCGACCTGCCGTGGCCGGTGCGGCGTTTGCTGGTGTCGCTGATCCTGATCAAGCGCCCCGAGCAGTCGGCCCATGCCTACGCCTCGATCTGGTGGGACGAAGGCTCGCCGCTGGTAGTCCTCAGCCGTCGCTTGCAACAACAAATGACTTCGCAATGGACCCAGGGCCCGGTGGAACTGGCGATGCGTTATGGCGAACCGTCGATTGAAACGGTGCTTGTGCGATTGGCCGGCCAGGGCATCAGGAAAGTCACCCTGGCGCCGTTGTACCCGCAGTTTGCCGACAGCACCGTGACCACGGTGATTGAAGAAGCCCGGCGCGTGGTGCGGGACAAAAAGCTGGCGATCGAGTTTTCGATTCTGCAGCCGTTTTACGATCAGCCGGAATACCTTGATGCGCTGGCCAACAGTGCCAGGGCCTACGTGGAGCAGGATTTCGATCATCTGCTGCTGAGTTTCCACGGCTTGCCCGAGCGTCACCTGAAAAAGCTCGACCCTACCGGGCAACACTGTTTCAAGGATGCCGACTGCTGCCAGAACGCCTCTCCCGAAGTGCTTGCCACCTGCTATCGCGCCCAATGCTTCAGCGTGGCGCGGGATTTCGCCGAGCGCCTGGGTTTGCCGGAGGGCAAGTGGTCGGTGGCGTTCCAGTCGCGTCTGGGCCGGGCCAAGTGGATCGAACCCTACACCGAGGCACGCCTTGAAGCGTTGGCTCAACAAGGCGTGAAGAAGCTGCTGGTGATGTGCCCGGCGTTTGTCGCGGACTGCATCGAGACGTTGGAAGAGATTGGTGATCGCGGGTTGGAACAGTTCCGCGAGGCGGGGGGCGAGGAGTTGGTGTTGGTGCCTTGCTTGAATGACGACCCGCAGTGGGCGGTGGCGCTCAATACCTTGTGTGAAAGAGCGCCGGTTGCACTGTGATCCGATTGTCGAAACGATAGAGATCAAATGTGGGAGCCGGGCTTGCCCGCGATAGCGGTGGATCAGTCACCAGATGCCTCGACTGAAAAATCGCCATCGCGGGCAAGCCCGGCTCCTACATTGTTTTGCGGGGTTATTCGTGATGCGGCTCGCCCAGGAAGGTCAGTGAACTGAACAGTCCGCGAGTCGCTACATCGGCATTGTCCTTCAGCGGGATCTCCACCTGCGCCGCAATCACATTCAACCCTTCATTCCTCACCAGCACCTGGGCGCGGCCGTCCTTATCGGTCTCTGTGCTCAAGGTGTTCGGTGCATTGCGATAATCCCCAATCAATTTGATCCCCGCCGCGGGTTTGCCATCCAGCAGCACCCGCACCGGCAGTGACTTGCCCGGCCCTACGGTCAGCGGATCAACTTCCGGCAAGATCAGCAGCTTGATCTGATCCAGCTTGGGCAACTTCGCCCCCGGCTGGTAAATCGCCAGGCTGTACTTGAAGGTCTGGGTCGACTCGATCGCCCCCGGCACTTTGCTGCGGCCTTGGTTGATCCACTTCTTGTCAGCAGTCTGCGACCACATTCCGTTATCCAGCGCCACGGCCAAGACGGCCGGCGACTTGAGCGGCTTCAGGCGCGCATGGTCGGGCAGGCGTTCCACGGTCACCGGGATCATTTTGCCGCTGGCGTCATAAGCCCAGGCGCCGCTGATTTTCTGCGCCTTGAACGCATTGTCTTCGGCACCGTGGCCGTAGATCACTTCGATATTGCCGCGTCGTTGTTCGGTCCACAGACCGTGGGCCGAGACCTGGGTGGCAAATAGCAGGCCGAGCACGGCCAGGGATTTGAAGGCTTGCATGGTGACGTCCTTTTACAGGTTGAGGGTCAGGCTGACGGTGAAATTGCGCGGCTCACCGGGGTTGACCCAGTAATTGCTGTAGGAGCGCTCGTAGTACTTTTCATCGAACAGGTTGTTGAGGTTCAGGCCCACGGTGACGTTATCGCTGGCCTTGTAATGGGCCAGCAAATCGACGGTGTGGTAGGCGGGTAACTCAAAGCGCCCACCGGCTTCACCCGAGCGATCGCCAACGTAGGTAAAGGCCGCGCCAAGGTCTGAGCCACGCAGCAGGCCATCCTGGAATTCATACACCCCCAGCAAGCTGCCGCTGCGTTTGGCCACGCCGAGAATCCGGCTGCCGGTGGGGATGACTTTGTCGCCTTTGGTCACTTCGGCGTCGATGTAGGCAAAGGCACCGATCACCCGTACGGCGTCGGACACTTGCCCGGTCAGTTGCAGGTCAAAGCCCTGGCTGCGGGCCTTGCCCATGGCGCGCTGGGTGTCGGTGGCCGGGTCCAGGGCCAGGACATTTTCCTTCTCGATATGGAAGGCGGCGAGGGTGGTGCTCAGGCGGTCGTCGAACAACTCGCTCTTGATCCCGATTTCATAGCCCACGCCTTCTTCCGGCTTGAAGGATTTGCCGCCGGCGTCCAGGCCATTGTTGGGTTTGAACGAGGTGGAGGCATTGGCGAACAGGCCCACTTCAGGCGTCAGCTGGTAGAGCAGGCCGGCGCGTTGGGTCAGGGCGTCGTGGGTTTGCCGGCTTTTCGCATGGTTGCGGGCGAAGTCGTCGGTGTGTTGCTCAACGTGTTCGAAACGCGCGCCAATCATCCCGCGCAGGCGGTCGGTGAAGACGATCTGGTCCTGCAGGTTCAGCGCCTGGCTTTTCACCTGTTCGAAGAAGTCGGTGCCGGAGCGTTTGTCGTTGGGTTTTGGCTGGCCGTAGACCGGGTTATACAGGTCTACGGCATAGGGACCGCCGGCGATGGTGGTCACCCGTTCTTTCTTGCGGTAGTCCTCGTACTCGGTGCCGATCAGCAACTCATGCTGCCAACTGCCGATGTCGAACCGCCCGCGCAGTTCGAGCTGGGTGATGCTGTCGTGCCAACCGGTGGAGCGTTCGCGGTAGCGGCGGCTGAGGGTGTGGCCATCGGCATCCAGCGGGCGGTTTTCCGAAGCGTCGCCCCACAGGCTGCCTTGTTTGTAATGACTGGCCAGGCGCAGTTGCCAGGCATCGTTGAGGTGATGCTCAAGGGTGGCTTGCAGGCGGTTGTTGTGGTTGCGGATATCGCCGTCGTTGGGCTCGCCGAGGAAGGTCGAGCGGGAGACGCCGCTCCAGTGGTTATTCGGGGCGACGATGCCACGGTCGAAAGTGGAACGGTGGCGCACGAATTCGCTTTCCACCAGCAGGCGGGTGTCCGGGTCCAGTTGCCAACTGATGGAGGGCGCGACGAAGACCCGCTTGGCGTCCACGTGGTCGCGGAAGCTGTGGTTGTCTTCCACCGCCAGGTTGACCCGCGACAAGACATTACCCTCGCTGTCCAGCGGTGTGTTCACGTCCAGCGCGGTGCGATAGCGGTCCCAACTACCGGCGCTGGTCTGCAGGATGGTGAAGGCCTCGGGCTGCGGCTTTTTGCTGACGATGTTCACCGTGCCGCCCGGATCGCCCCGGCCATAAAGGCTGGCTGCGGGGGCCCTTGAGCACTTCGATGCGTTCGATATTGGCCGCGTCCGGCGTGCTCGGGTAACCGCGGTTGGCGCTGAAACCGTCCACGTAGAACTCTGACGTCGTGAAGCCGCGAACGCTGTATTCGTAAAGCGTCAGGCCGCCGAAGTTGTTCTGTTTGGACACGCCACCGGCAAACTCCAGGGCACGCTCGACGTGGGTGCTGCCCAGGTCCTTGAGCACCGAGGCGGGAATCACGCTGATGGACTGTGGGATATCGCGCAGGGCGGTGTCGGTCTTGGTAGCGCTGGCGGAGCGGGTGGCGCGATAGCCCTTGACCTGGCCGGTGGCCGATTCGTACGCCTCGCTGGTGATGCGGGTGGCGTCCAGTTCAAGCGGGGTGTTGTCTTCGGCGTAGGCCGGTTCTACCAGTAAACCCAAGGCGATTCCGGCCAGTGGGGCAAATCTTCGAGACGGCATGATAGAGCGTTCCAATAGCAATATTGAAACAATATAACATCTCTAATGAGAATAATTTTCCGCTGAAATATTAGGTAACAGGAGCCCGCGAGCGGGCTCCCGAAGCCGTTATTCTTCTTCTTTCACCGGCGCAGGCGGCGGACGCAGGCCCACTTCTGCCTGCAGCTTGATTTCCTTGCCATTGCGCATCACCTGGATCGCCACCTTGTCGGTCGGCTTGATCCGCGCCACCTGGTTCATCGACTTGCGGCCATCGCCGGCCGGTTCGCCGTCGATGCTGAGGATCACGTCACCCAGTTGCAGGCCGGCTTTCTGCGCCGGGCCGTCGCGGAAGATCCCGGCGACCACGATGCCAGGGCGTCCGGTCAGGCCAAACGACTCGGCCAGTTCCTTGGTCAGCGGCTGCACTTCAATCCCCAGCCAGCCGCGAATCACCTGGCCATGCTCGATGATCGACTTCATCACCTCAGTGGCCAGCTTCACCGGGATGGCGAAACCGATGCCCTGGGAGCCGCCGGACTTGGAGAAGATCGCGGTGTTGATACCGGTCAGGTTGCCGTTGGCATCCACCAGCGCGCCGCCGGAGTTGCCCGGGTTGATCGCCGCGTCGGTCTGGATAAAGTCTTCGTAGCTGTTGAGGCCCAGCTGGTTACGCCCGGTGGCGCTGATGATGCCCATGGTCACCGTCTGGCCGACGCCGAACGGGTTGCCGATGGCCAGCGCCACGTCACCCACGCGCAGTCCTTCGGAGCGGCCGATGGTGATCGAAGGCAGGCCTTTCAAATCGATTTTCAGTACCGCGAGGTCGGTTTCCGGGTCGCTGCCGACCACACGGGCCAGGGTTTCCCGGCCATCGCGCAGGGCCACCACGATCTGGTCGGCGCCGGTGGTCACGTGGTTGTTGGTGAGGATGTAGCCTTCCGGGCTCATGATCACGCCGGAGCCGAGGCTGGATTCCATGCGCCGCTGCTTGGGCCCGTTGTCGCCGAAATAGCGGCGAAATTGCGGGTCTTCAAACAGCGGGTGCGCCGGCTTGTTGATGACTTTGGTGGTGTACAGGTTGACCACGGCGGGCGCGGCGATCACCACCGCGTCGGCGTAAGTCACCGGGCCCTGTACCACCGCGCTGGTCTGCGGTGCCTGTTGCAGGTTGACATCGAAAGTCGGCAGGCCGACCAGTTGTGGATAACGCTGAATAATCAGCATCGCGATCAGCACGCCAGCCAACAATGGCCATCCAAAAAAACGCAGTGCCTTGAGCATTAAGAAAAATCCTGACAGGTTGCAGGGGACGGGAGAGCGCCCATAATGTCGCGCATTATACGAGGCCGTGAGCGCCTCTGAACGGGATATTTAGGAGTCTTTTATGGCCGTAGCCCTGAGCACCTTAGTCGAGGAAGCGGACCGCTACCTTAATAGTGCAAAAATCGCCGATTACTGCCCCAACGGCCTGCAGGTCGAGGGTCGGCCGCAGGTGCTGCGCATCGTCAGCGGCGTGACCGCCAGCCAGGCATTGCTGGACGCCGCCGTCGAAGCCCAGGCCGACCTGGTGCTGGTGCACCACGGTTATTTCTGGAAAGGCGAAAGCCCGTGCATCACCGGCATGAAGCAGCGCCGCCTGAAAACCCTGCTCAAGCACGACATCAGCCTGCTGGCCTACCACTTGCCCCTGGACCTGCACCCGGAAGTCGGCAACAACGTGCAACTGGCCCGGCAACTGGACATCACCGTCGAAGGCCCGCTGGACCCGGACAACCTCAAGATCGTCGGGCTGGTGGGTTCCCTGGCCGAGCCGGTGTCGCCCCGCGACTTCGCCCGCCGCGTGCAGGAAGCCATGGGCCGCGAGCCGCTGCTGATCGAAGGCAGCGAGATGATTCGCCGCGTCGGCTGGTGCACCGGGGGTGGCCAGGGGTATATCGACCAGGCGGTACTGGCCGGGGTGGACTTGTACCTGAGTGGCGAAGCGTCGGAGCAGACGTTCCACAGTGCCCGGGAAAACGACATCAGCTTTATCGCGGCCGGGCATCACGCCACTGAGCGATATGGTGTGCAGGCGTTGGGTGATTACCTGGCAAGGCGTTTTGCCTTGGAACACCTGTTCATTGATTGCCCTAACCCGATCTAACGAACACCACATTTGATCGAGTCGAGCCAAACCCGGCGGTATATTCATATACCGTTTCGATCTAGCTGGCTCCCTCAATAGAATCAGGCGCTGTGCTAGCATGCCCCGCTCGAACACGGCCCGCTGGCCGTCCATAAGATCGTTTTTCCGTGAGTAACCATGGTCGACAAACTGACGCATCTGAAACAGCTGGAGGCGGAAAGCATCCACATCATCCGCGAGGTCGCCGCCGAGTTCGATAACCCGGTGATGCTCTACTCGATCGGTAAAGACTCCGCCGTGATGCTGCACCTGGCGCGCAAGGCATTTTTCCCGGGCAAGCTGCCGTTTCCGGTGATGCACGTCGACACCCGCTGGAAATTCCAGGAGATGTACAAGTTCCGCGACAAAATGGTCGAAGAGCTGGGCCTGGACCTGATCACCCACGTCAACCCGGACGGCGTGGCGCAGGGCATCAACCCGTTCACCCACGGCAGCGCCAAGCACACCGACATCATGAAGACCGAGGGCCTGAAACAGGCGCTCGACAAGCATGGCTTCGACGCTGCATTCGGCGGTGCCCGTCGTGATGAAGAAAAGTCCCGCGCCAAAGAGCGTGTGTACTCGTTCCGCGACAGCAAGCACCGCTGGGACCCGAAAAACCAGCGCCCGGAGCTGTGGAACGTCTACAACGGCAACGTCAACAAGGGCGAGTCGATTCGTGTGTTCCCGCTGTCCAACTGGACCGAGCTGGACATCTGGCAGTACATCTACCTGGAAGGCATCCCGATTGTTCCGCTGTACTTCGCCGCCGAGCGTGAAGTGATCGAGAAGAACGGCACGTTGATCATGATCGACGACGACCGGATCCTCGAGCACCTGTCCGACGAAGACAAAGCCCGAATCGTCAAAAAGAAAGTACGTTTCCGTACCCTTGGCTGCTACCCGTTGACGGGCGCGGTGGAGTCCGAAGCCGAGACGCTGACGGACATCATTCAGGAAATGCTCCTGACGCGAACTTCCGAGCGCCAGGGCCGTGTCATCGACCACGATGGTGCAGGCTCGATGGAAGATAAAAAACGTCAAGGCTATTTCTAAGGGGCTGTCATGTCGCATCAATCTGATTTGATCAGCGAGGACATCCTCGCCTACCTGGGCCAGCACGAGCGCAAGGAAATGTTGCGCTTCCTGACCTGTGGCAACGTCGACGACGGCAAGAGCACCCTGATCGGGCGCCTGCTGCACGACTCCAAGATGATCTACGAAGACCATCTGGAAGCCATCACCCGCGATTCGAAAAAATCCGGCACCACTGGCGACGATATCGACCTGGCTTTGCTGGTCGACGGCCTGCAGGCCGAGCGTGAGCAGGGCATCACCATCGATGTTGCCTACCGCTACTTCTCCACCGCCAAGCGCAAATTCATCATCGCCGACACCCCCGGCCATGAGCAGTACACCCGCAACATGGCCACCGGTGCGTCTACCTGTGACCTGGCGATCATCCTGATCGACGCCCGCTACGGCGTGCAGACCCAGACCCGTCGCCACAGCTTTATCGCCTCGTTGCTGGGCATCAAACACATCGTGGTGGCCATCAACAAGATGGACATCAACGGCTTTGACCAAAGCGTGTTCGAGTCGATCAAGGCCGATTACCTGAAGTTCGCCGACGGTATCGCGTTCAAGCCGAGCACCCTGGCCTTCGTACCCATGTCGGCGCTCAAGGGCGACAACGTGGTGAACAAGAGCGAGCGTTCGCCCTGGTACACCGGCCAGTCGCTGATGGAAATCCTCGAGACCGTCGAGATCGCCAACGACCGCAACTACACCGACCTGCGTTTCCCGGTGCAGTACGTCAACCGTCCGAACCTGAACTTCCGTGGTTTCGCCGGCACCCTGGCCAGCGGCATCGTGCACAAGGGCGACGAAGTCGTGGTGCTGCCGTCGGGCAAGAGTAGCCGCGTCAAATCCATCGTCACCTTTGAAGGTGAACTGGAAAACGCAGGTCCTGGCCAGGCCGTGACCCTGACCATGGAAGACGAGATCGACATTTCCCGTGGCGACCTGTTGGTACACGCCGACAACGTGCCGCAAGTGACCGACGCCTTCGACGCCATGCTGGTGTGGATGGCTGAAGAACCGATGCTGCCGGGCAAGAAATACGACATCAAGCGCGCCACCAGCTACGTGCCGGGTTCCATCACCAGCATCGTGCATCGCGTGGACGTGAACACCCTGGAAGAAGGCCCGGCGAGCGCCTTGCAGTTGAACGAGATCGGCCGGGTGAAGGTCAGCCTCGACGCTGTCATCGCCCTGGACGGTTACGCGAGCAACCGCACCACCGGTTCGTTCATCGTCATCGACCGTTTGACCAACGGCACTGTGGCCGCGGGCATGATCATCGCGCCGCCGGTGACCCATGGCAGCGCGGCTCAGCATGGCAAGCTGGCCCACGTGGCCACCGAAGAACGTGCCCAGCGCTTCGGCCAGCAACCGGCGACCGTGTTGTTCAGCGGTTTGTCGGGCGCCGGCAAAAGCACCCTGGCCTACGCGGTCGAGCGCAAGTTGTTCGACATGGGCCGTGCGGTGTTTGTGCTGGATGGCCAGAACCTGCGCCATGACCTGAACAAGGGCCTGCCGCAGGACCGTGCCGGGCGTACCGAGAACTGGCGTCGTGCCGCCCACGTGGCGCGTCAGTTCAACGAAGCGGGCTTGCTGACCCTGGCTGCGTTCGTTGCCCCGGATGCTGAAGGGCGCGAACAGGCCAAGGCACTGATCGGCGGTGATCGTCTGCTGACCGTGTACGTGCAGGCTTCGCCGCTGGTGTGCGCCGAGCGCGATCCGCAAGGCTTGTACGCGGCGGGCGGGGATAACATCCCGGGCGAATCCTTCCCGTATGACGTGCCGTTGAACGCCGACCTGGTGATCGATACCCAGGCACTGTCGCTGGAAGACAGCGTCAAGCAAGTGCTGGAGCTGCTGCGTCAGCGCGGCGCGATCTAAGCTTTAGATCCGCACAAAAAAGCCCGCCACGTTGGCGGGCTTTTTTATGGAGCCTTGAAAACAACTCGGTCAAATGTGGGAGCGGGCTTACTCGCGAAAGCAGAGTGTCAGCCGCCACAGGCATAAACGGACACACCGCATTCGCGAGCAAGCCCGCTCCTACATTTTGATCAGTGACTGGCGGGATAATCTGTGTGCAATTTGGCGAGCAATTCGTCCTTCTCTTCCCACAACCGGTTGATCCAGCCCTGGAACGCCAACCGATACTCCCCATCCTGCTCATAATTCTTGCCGATAAAACCGGGCGGAATCTGCACCTCTTCAAACTGCACGACAACGTCCTTCACATTGCCGCAGAGCAAAGCCCAATAACCCGGGCGCCCGGCAGGGTAGTGAATGGTCACGTTCACCAGCGACTTCAACTGCTCGCCCATGGCATCCAGCACAAACGCAATGCCGCCCGCCTTGGGCTTGAGCAGATAACGAAACGGTGACTTCTGCTGCGCATGCTTGCCGGGGGTAAATCGCGTGCCTTCGGCAAAGTTGAAGATGCCCACCGGGTTGTGGCGAAACTTCGCGCAGGTCTTGCGGGTGGTTTCCAGGTCTTTGCCTTTCTTCTCCGGGTGCTTTTCCAGGTACGCCTTGGTGTAGCGCTTCATGAACGGGAAGCCCAGGGCCCACCACGCCAGGCCGATCACCGGGACCCAGATCAGCTCCTGCTTGAGGAAAAACTTCAGCGGACGAATACGCCGGTTGAGCACGTATTGCAGCACCATGATATCGACCCAGCTCTGGTGGTTACTGGTCACCAGGTACGAGTGCTGATAGTCCAGGCCTTCGAGGCCCTTGATGTGCCAGCGGGTGCGGCGCACCAGGTTCATCCAGGCCTTGTTGTTGCTGATCCAGGCCTCGTGGGTCTGGTTCATCAGCCACTCGCTGAAGCGCTTGGCAAACGGCAACGCCTTGAACAGCGCCACGATAAACAGGAACGAGCACAGCAGGATCGTGTTCAACGCCAGCAACAGCGAGGCGATCACCCCGCGCACGGCGGCAGGTAGAAAATCCAGCATTTAGACATCCATAGGTCGGTTGGCGGCTTGAATCGCGGTCAATGCGATCGTGTACACGATGTCGTCCACCTGCGCCCCACGGGGCAGGTCGTTGACCGGTTTGCGCAGGCCTTGCAGCATCGGCCCGAGGCTCACGCAATCGGCGCTGCGCTGCACCGCCTTGTGGGTGGTGTTGCCGGTGTTCAGGTCGGGGAACACAAACACCGTGGCCTTGCCCGCTACCAGGCTGTTGGGCGCCAGTTGCCGGGCCACGGTTTCGTTGGCGGCGGCGTCGTATTGCAACGGGCCGTCGATCAACAGCGAACTTTGGGCTTCGTGGGCGAGCAGCGTGGCTTCGCGGACCTTCTCGACCTCTTCTCCCGTGGCGGAGTCACCACTGGAATAACTGATCATCGCCACTCGCGGCGTGATACCGAATGCGGCGGCCGAGTCGGCACTTTGCAGGGCGATTTCCGCCAGCTCTGCTGCGCTGGGGTGCGGGTTCATCACGCAGTCGCCGTACACCAGCACTTGCTCCGGGAACAGCATGAAGAACACCGACGAAACCAGGGTGCAGCCCGGTGCAGTCTTGATCAGCTGCAAGGCCGGGCGAATGGTGTTGGCGGTGGAGTGGATGACGCCGGAGACCAGGCCGTCGACTTCATCCAGGGCGAGCATCATGGTGGCGATCACCACGGTGTCTTCCAGTTGTTGCTCGGCCATCGGCGCGTTGAGGCTTTTGGTTTTGCGCAGCGCTACCATCGGTTCCACATAACGCTGGCGAATCAGGTCGGGGTCGAGAATCTCCAGGCCTTCGGGCAGCTCGATGCCATGGGCGCGGGCCACGGCTTCCACGTCGGCCGGCTTGGCCAGCAGCACGCAACGGGCAATCCCGCGTGCCTGGCAGATGGCCGCGGCCTGCACGGTCAGCGGCTCGCTGCCTTCGGGCAGCACGATGCGCTTGTTGGCAGCCTGGGCGCGCTGGATCAGTTGATAACGGAACACCGCCGGCGACAGGCGCATTTCCCGCGGCGTGCCGCAGCGTTGGTGCAGCCAGCGGGCGTCGAGGTGGCTGGCGACGAAGTCGGTGATGATCTCCGCACGTTCGCGGTCATCAATCGGGATTTCCTTGTTCAGGCTGTTGAGCTGGTTGGCGGTGTCGTAGGAGCCGGTGCTCACCGACAACACCGGCAGCCCGGCCTGGAAGGCGCCCCGGCACAGGTCCATGATCCGTGGGTCGGGCAGGGTGTCGCTGGTCAGCAGCAAACCGGCCAGCGGCACGCCGTTGATGGCGGCCAGGCTGACGGCGAGGATGATGTCGTCGCGGTCGCCGGGTGTCACGACCAATACGCCGGGCTTGAGCAGCTCCACGGTGTTGCGCATGGTGCGCGCACAGATGATGATTTTGGTCATGCGCCGGCTTTCGTAATCACCGGCGTTGAGGATCTGCGCGCCCATCAGGTCGGCCACGTCGCGGGTGCGCGGGGCGTTGAGTTCCGGTTGGTACGGGATGCAGCCCAACAGGCGGAAATCGCCGCTGCGCAACAACGGCGAATGCTCTTTGAGCCGCGCCGAGAACGCTTCCATGCTTTCGTCGGTGCGCACCTTGTTGAGGATCACGCCCAGCACTTTTGGGTCTTTCGGGCCGCCGAACAGCTGGGCCTGCAGTTCCACGCGGCCGGAGAGTTCGGTGAGCACTTCGTTTTCCGGGGCCGAGACCAGGATCACTTCGGCGTCCAGGCTCTTGGCCAGGTGCAGGTTGACCCGGGCCGCATAGCTGGCGCTGCGGGTCGGCACCATGCCTTCGACGATCAACACGTCCTTGCCCACGGCGGCTTGCTGGTAAAGGGTGATGATTTCCTCCAGCAGCTCATCCAGCTGGCCGTCGCCGAGCATCCGCTCTACATGGGCCAGGCCCAGGGGTTGGGGCGGTTTGAGGCCGTGGGTACGGGCCACCAGCTCGGTGGAGCGCTCGGGGCCGGTGTCGCCGGGGTGCGGCTGGGCAATCGGTTTGAAGAAGCCGACTTTCAGCCCGGCCCGTTCAAGGGTACGTACCAGCCCAAGGCTGATGGAGGTCAGACCCACACCAAAATCGGTGGGCGCGATAAAAAAAGTCTGCATGCGAATTCTCTGGAGGTGCATGGCTTCGGTGGCGGCCTATGGCTGGCTGCCTACCGGGAATCAGGTGCCAAGGTTATCTTTATCTGAGCCTTGCGCACACCAGCCGCACGTAAAGGGCTTGTCTATTTTTTCAAGGCGTTGCGCCGGGTCCGTGACCCAGGCCCGGGATTGCCACGGCGGCTGGTGGCGCAGGTGCTGGGTGTGACCGCAGGAAAGCTCGACGACCCAGTGCCGGTCTTCGTCCTGGTGAAATCCGACGACCGTCGGGTCAGTTGTTCGACCCCGTCCGTCCGGGTTGTGTTCGCTTTCGGGCAAATCCTTGTTTAGACTTGTCCGTTCTTCATTCTTCTGCAAAAGGTCTCGCCCCATGCCGATCGCCGCCAATAAGGCTGTCTCCATTGACTATACCCTGACCAACGACGCTGGTGAGGTCATCGACAGTTCTGCCGGCGGCGCGCCGCTGGTCTACCTGCAAGGTGCAGGTAACATCATCCCGGGCCTGGAAAAGGCCCTGGAAGGCAAAGAGGTCGGTGATGAACTGACCGTTGCCGTAGAACCTGAAGATGCCTACGGCGAATACGCTGCCGAACTGGTCAGCACCCTGAGCCGCAGCATGTTCGAAGGCGTCGACGAGCTGGAAGTGGGCATGCAGTTCCACGCTTCCGCTCCGGACGGCCAGATGCAAATCGTCACCATCCGTGACCTGGACGGCGACGACGTGACCGTCGACGGCAACCACCCGCTGGCTGGCCAGCGCCTGAACTTCCAGGTGAAGATCGTCGCTATCCGTGACGCTTCCCAGGAAGAAGTGGCCCACGGCCACGTGCACGGCGAAGGTGGTCACCACCATTAATTGACTGAGCGACGCTCTGTCAGTTGGAAAAAGGCGCCTTCGGGCGCCTTTTTCATTTGGCGGCTATTCTTGCCGACTTGGCGGCTGTAATCTCGAATGGCCGTTACGAAGAACATGGGATATCTGGAGTTCGTCATGAGTGCTTTCCACGACCTTAAACTCAAAGCCCTGGATGGTCAGGAGCTGCCTCTGGCGCCCTTCAAGGGGCAAGTCGTGCTGGTGGTCAACGTCGCCTCCAAATGTGGTTTGACACCACAGTACGCAGCGCTGGAAAACCTCTATCAGCAATACAAAGCCCAGGGTTTTACCGTGCTGGGGCTGCCGTGCAATCAATTTGCCGGGCAGGAACCGGGCACTGAAGAAGAAATCCAGGAATTTTGCAGCCTCAACTATGGCGTGACCTTTCCCCTGGGCAGCAAGCTTGAGGTGAATGGCCACGATCGCCACCAGCTGTATCGATTGCTGGCGGGCGAGGGCGCGGAGTTTCCCGGGGACATCACCTGGAACTTTGAAAAATTCCTGCTCGGCAAAGACGGCCGGGTATTGGCGCGGTTCTCGCCGCGTACGCCGCCGGATGACCCTGCCATCGTGCAGGCGATTGAAAAAGCCTTGAGCTGATACTTTCAGCATTGTCGAGTGAGTTTCTGTGGCAAGGGAGCTTGCTGTGGCGAGGGAGCTTGCTCCCGCTGGGCTGCGAAGCAGCCCCATGCCCTCCTGCTTTTACCCCTTAATCACCCTAATCAATAGTGCTATCCAGCACGCTGCACACTCCATATTATCCACATCATAAATTCCTTTTCTTATGGAGTGCTCCCATGCCTGTCCAAGCCTTGTTCAAACCGTTCCAGCTCGGCGCACTGCAACTGCCGACCCGTGTGGTCATGGCGCCGATGACCCGTTCGTTCTCCCCGGGTGGCGTACCTAATTCCAAGGTGATCGAGTACTACCGCCGCCGTGCCGCCGCCGGTGTAGGCCTGATCATCACCGAAGGCACCGTGGTCGGGCACCCGGCTTCCAACGGCTACCCGAACGTCCCGCATTTCTACGGTGAAGCCGCCCTGGCCGGCTGGAAGAAAGTGGTCGACGCGGTGCACGCCGAAGGCGGCAAGATCGTCCCGCAACTGTGGCACGTGGGTAGCGTACGACGCATCGGCACCGAGCCGGACGCCAGCGTGCCGGCCTACGGCCCCACCGAAAAACTCAAGGACGGCAACGTCGTCGTCCACGGCATGACCGTGCAAGACATCAAGGACGTGATCGCCGCCTTCGCCCAAGCCGCCAAGGATGCCCAGAGCATCGGCATGGACGGCGTGGAAATCCACGGCGCCCACGGCTACCTGGTGGACCAGTTCTTCTGGGAAGGCACCAACCAGCGCACCGACGAATACGGCGGCAGCCTGGCCAACCGTTCGCGTTTCGCCATCGAATTGATCCAGGCCATCCGCACCGCCGTTGGGCCGGACTTCCCGATCATCCTGCGTTTCTCCCAGTGGAAGCAGCAGGACTACACCGCGCGCCTGGTGCAAACCCCCGAAGCGCTGGGTGAATTCCTCAAGCCGTTGTCTGACGCCGGCGTGGATATTTTCCACTGCTCCACACGTCGTTTCTGGGAGCCGGAGTTCGACGGCTCCGAACTCAACCTGGCCGGCTGGACCCGCAAGCTCACCGGCAAGCCGACCATCACCGTGGGCAGCGTCGGCCTGGATGGCGAGTTCCTGCAGTTCATGGTTAACACCGATAAGGTCGCGCAACCGGCCAGCCTGGAAAAACTGCTGGAGCGCCTGAACAACGACGAGTTTGACCTGGTCGCCGTGGGCCGTGCGCTGTTGGTGGATCCGGATTGGGCGCTGAAGGTTCGCGAAGGCCGTGAAGGCGACATCCTGCCGTTCAGTCGTGAGGCGTTGACGACGTTGGTGTAAGGGGCGACAGGGCGGGCACCGGTTGCTCGTCCTCGCACACCCCGCGTAACTGCCGCTCAAACTGCTCGATAATCGCCGGCCAACCCTGACGGCTGGCGTGTTGCCTCGCATTGAGCCGCACCCGGCGCAAACTCTCGCGCTCTTCCAGCAGCCACTTGGCCGCATCGCAAAACGCCTCCTCATCCCCCGGCATTGCCAACACGCCGCTGTAGCCATGGCGAATGTGTTGGGTCGCCGCTGCCTGGTCGTACGCCACCACACCCAATCCGGACGCCATGGCCTCCAGCACCACGTTGCCGAAGGTTTCAGTCAGGCTGGGGAACAGGAACAGGTCCCCGGACGCATAGTGCCTGGCCAGTTCTTCGCCACGCAGGGTGCCGCAGAAAATCGCCTCCGGCAGTTCCTTCTCCAGCATTGCCCGTTGCGGGCCGTCACCGACGATGATCAGTTTCATCTGGCGCAGTGGATAGGTGTCTTGCAGTGTTTCGAAGCAACGTTTGAGCAGCCCGAGGTTTTTCTCCTGGGCCAGGCGTCCTACGTGCAGCACCGCGATTTGCTCACTGTTCAACGCCCAGCTTTCACGCAATGCGTTGTCGCGTTTGGCCGGGTGAAACAGCTGGCTGTCGACGCCGCGTGCGAGCATGCCCAGGCGCTCGAAATGACGCCGCTCCAGCTCCAGGCGCTGGCTGGCGCTGGGCACCAGGGTCAGGGTGGAGCGGTTATGGAACCAGCGCAGATAGTGGGTCAGCACCCGGCTCAGCATGCCCAGGCCGTACTGGTTGGAATACTGCTGGAAGTTGGTATGAAAGCCGCTTACCACGCTGATCCCCAGGCGCCGCGCCGCCCGCAACGCCGACAAACCCAGGGGCCCTTCAGTGGCGATATACAGCACATCCGGGCGCTGGCGGGTCCAGCGCCGCAACAATTTGTGCATCGACGACTGGCCCCATTGCAGCCCCGGATAGCCCGGCAGCGGCCAGCCGCGGCACAGCATCAGGCCGTCGTCGCTGGGCCGGCTCTGGTCGCTGCCCTGGCGCGGGCGAACCAGTTCGACTTGATGCCCGCGCGCGCGCAAACCATCACACAGGCGGCCAAGGGTATTGGCCACCCCGTTGATCTCTGGCGGGAAGGTTTCGGTGATCAGGGTGATGTGGAGCGAAGCTGTCGTCATGACCCACAGTGTCGGCGCGGGCCATGTCGTCATTGTGTCTTTTGGATGATGGATTTGTGACGGCTCAGGGCTTTTTAACGAGCATCGCCTCGGCGCCCTGTTCACGCACCCAGAACAGCGTGGCCCCGGCCACCGCTGCCGGCATCATCAGCAGGTTGACCACCGGCACCAGCAACACCAGGTAGACGATCCCGCCAAAGCTCATGCTCTGCCAGCGTTTCTGGCGCAGCCAGGCAAGCATTTCGTTCCAGCCCAGCTTGTGGTTGTCCGCCGGGTAGTCGATGTACTGGATCGCCATCATCCACACGCCAAACAACAGCCAAAGCGGCGCAGCCACCAGGTTGACCACCGGAATGAACGACAGGATAAACAGGCCGATGGCCCGGGGCAGGAAGTAGCCCAGCTTGCGCATTTCCCGGGCCAGGGTGCGCGGCACCATGGCCGCCAACTCAGCCCAGCTGAACGCCGGGAAATCATCGGTGCCGCGTACCACCACTTCGACCTTTTCCGACAGAAAGCCGTTGAACGGCGCAGCGATGATGTTGGCGAGCATGGTGAAGGTGAAAAACACCATCAGCACCACCAGCACCACGAACAAAGGCCACAACAGATAATTGAGGAAGCTCAGCCAGCTCGGCAAGGTGGGCATCAGCGTGTCGACCCACAGGCTGAACTGATGGCCGGCGAAGTAGATCAACCCGACGAACAGTATCAGATTGATTGCCAGCGGCAGCAGGACGAACAGGCGCAAGCCGGGGCTGAGCACCAGTTTGAGGCCTTCGCGCAGGTATTGTGGGCCTGAAAGAACGGGGGCGGGCATGGGTAACTCCGGGCAATGGGGGCGAACGCGCCGACCTTACCGGCTTTGCGAAGACCGGGAAAGCACGGCCCGCATCACGACATTAACGGTAACAAAGGTGTCGATTAATAGAGGGCACGGGATAGAGACCACCTATGAGCTGGATTGTTATTCCGTATTTCCTTAATCTTGCCTCCCTCTATACGCTGCACCCATTATTTTCAGGATCTGCGAGTTCAAGCCTTCCCCAAGTGCTTCGCGGTCCTTTTTTATTCCAGCCGTTCTGTAGTCCGGGCGGTCGATAGGAGTGAGTCATGTCTGATACCCGTCATTCGCGAGTGATTATTCTCGGTTCCGGCCCTGCCGGTTACAGCGCTGCCGTCTACGCTGCCCGGGCCAACCTCAAGCCGTTGCTGATCACCGGCATGCAAGCGGGCGGTCAGTTGACCACCACCACCGAAGTCGACAACTGGCCGGGCGATGTCCACGGCCTGACCGGCCCGGTGCTGATGGAACGCATGAAAGAACACGCCGAGCGTTTCGAAACCGAAATCGTGTTTGATCACATCAACAAGGTCGACTTCTCCAAGAAGCCTTACAGCCTGACCGGCGACAGCGGCGTGTACACCTGTGACGCGCTGATCATCGCCACCGGCGCCAGCGCCCGTTACCTGGGCCTGCCGTCGGAAGAAGCGTTCATGGGCAAGGGCGTTTCGGCCTGCGCGACCTGCGACGGTTTCTTCTACCGCAACAAGCCGGTGGCTGTGGTCGGTGGCGGCAACACTGCCGTGGAAGAGGCGCTGTACCTGGCCAACATCGCCAGCACCGTGACCCTGGTTCACCGCCGCGAGACTTTCCGCGCCGAGAAGATCCTGATCGACAAGCTGCATGCCCGCGTGGCCGAAGGCAAGATCATCCTCAAGCTCAACGCCACCCTGGATGAAGTCCTGGGCGACAACATGGGCGTGACCGGTGCTCGCCTGAAAAACAACGACGGCAGCTTCGACGAGCTGAAAGTCGACGGCGTGTTCATCGCCATCGGCCACACCCCGAACACCTCGTTGTTCGAAGGCGTGCTGGATGCCAAAGACGGTTACCTGATCGTGCAGGGCGGCCGTGAAGGCAACGCGACGGCCACCAACATCGAAGGTATCTTCGCTGCCGGTGACGTGGCTGACCACGTGTACCGTCAGGCGATCACCTCCGCCGGCGCTGGCTGCATGGCGGCACTGGATGCCGAGCGTTACCTCGACGGTTTGAAGGACGCTGCGTTCTAAACCGTAGAAACAAAAAAAAACCGGCTGCGAGGCCGGTTTTTTTATGCGCGCGATTTATGTCGCACCGCAGTCCAGAAGTGTTAACCCAATCACTGTGGGAGCTGGCTTGCCTGCGATAGCGGCGTTGGCTGACACACCGCTATCGCAGGCAAGCCAGCTCCCACATTAAACCGGGTTATCCAATTGAATCAGCGGCGGGTCAGTGGCTGCCGAGTGAACTTCACACCCGCCAACCCATGCTCGATCAGCGCACGAATATTGCCGTGGTCACTGCCCTCAGGCGTGGCCAGCACCGAACGGTAATGCTCACCGAACGCCAACAGTGCTTCCTGGTCATTCAAGCCTTCCAGCAACGCCAGGCCGAGGGTCTTGCACGAGCCTTCGTTCTGCCCGGCGGCGTTTTCCACGCTGCCGTTGGTGAAGGCCTGTGGCTGGTAGTCGTAACCGGCGGCAACAAAGGCCAGGGTGTCGGCGAAGACGTGTTCGCCGCTGTTGAGGCTGGCGCGCAGGGTGTTCAGGTCAGTCATGGGTTTTTCCTTTGGCGAATGCCGCTTGCTGTTCGGCACTGGCTTCTTGCTGGTATTGGGCTTTCCACTCGGCGTACGGCATGCCGTACACCACTTCACGGGCGTCATCGAGGCTGAGCTCGATCTGGCGCTCGTCGGCCTCGGCCTTGTACCACTTGGACAAGCAGTTGCGGCAGAAGCCCGAGAGGTTCATCAGGTCGATGTTCTGCACATCCTTGCGGCTGTCCAGGTGTGCCACCAGCCGGCGGAAGGCGGCGGCTTCGAGTTCGAGGCGTTGTTGATCAGTCATGGGGCTCACTACGGATTCAATAGGGTTAGCGGCTGGCCGCAAGGGTGATCGACACCGATTCGGCAAAACGCAACGCATGGGGTTTATCGACTTCGACTTCGGCGTACAGCACCGACGCATTGCCCATCACCAGGTCGAGGATTTCCTGGGTCAGGCGCTCCAGCAGGGCAAAGCGGTTGCCTTCCACATGAGCGATGATGGCCTTGGTGATGGTGCGGTAGTTCAGCGCGTGGTCGATGTCGTTGTCGCGTACGGCTTCCTGGGCGGCATACAGGATGGTCAGGTTGATCAACACATCCTGCTTGTTGAGGATTTCGTCCTCGTTGATCCCGATAAACGTGCGCAGGCACAGGTCTTTGACCCGGATGCGCGCCATGCCTGGCTGAAGTTGTGGCATTGCTACTTGCTCCGTCCAATCAATTGCAGGAACTCCATGCGCGTGGTGTTCGACTCGCGGAAGGCGCCGAGCATCACCGAGGTGTTCATGGTTGAATTCTGTTTTTCGACACCGCGCATCATCATGCACATGTGCCTGGCTTCGATCACCACCGCCACGCCGGCGGCCTGGGTCACGGTCTGGATGGCGTCGGCGATTTCCCGCGTGAGGTTTTCCTGGATCTGCAGGCGCCGGGCGAACATGTCGACGATACGCGCCAGCTTCGACAGGCCGAGCACCTTGCCGGTCGGAATATAGGCCACATGGGCCTTGCCGATAAAGGGCAGCAGGTGATGCTCGCACAGCGAATACAACTCGATGTCCTTGAGGATCACCATCTCGTCGTTGTCGGAGGCAAACAGCGCACCGTTGACGATTTCTTCCAGGTTCTGCTCGTAGCCATGACACAGGTACTGCATGGCCTTGGCGGCCCGCTTTGGTGTGTCGAGCAACCCTTCGCGCTCCGGGTCTTCACCCAGGCCCTTGAGAATTTCGCGGTAGTGGTGGGGCAGGGATAAAGTCATACAACATCCTCGCAAACGGCTTACTTGATATGCCGCCCGCCGTTGACGGTCAGGGTGGTACCGGTGACATAAGGGTTATCCAGCAGGTAACGCACGCTCTGGTAAATTACCTCGGGGCCGGGTTCGATGCCCAGTGCCGCCTTGGCCAGGACCTTGGCGCGATAGGCCGCGTCGTCGCCCTCGTTGAACATCACCATCGCCGGGGCAATGCCGTTCACCTTGATATCCGGTGCAAGCTGCGCGGCAAACGACAGGGTCAGGCTGTCGAGCCCGGCCTTGGTGGCGCAGTAGGCAATGTGCTGGCGGCTGCCCTTGCGGGTCACGTCGTCGCTGATGTGCACGATATCCGCAGGCGTGGAGCGTTGCAGCAAGTGCGCACAATGCAGGTTGATCAGGTACGGCGCAAGCATGTGCACGCTGAACATATCGGCAAAGGCGCGGCTCTCGTCGCCGGGCGTTTCCGCTTCCCAGGCCGAGGCATTATGGATGATCGCCCGCAGGCTTTGGGTGTGCTTTTGCAGTTCGTCGATGAAGCCGAGAGTGCCGGCCTCGGAAGAAAAATCGGCAAACACGCCAATCGCGCCGCGCTCGCGCAAGGTCTGCACGCCGGGACGGTCACTGCGGTAGCTGAAAATCACCGGCTGCCCTTCGTCCAGCAGGCGCAGGGCGCAATGCAGGCCGACACGCTGGCCGGCACCGGTGATCAGGATCGGGGCGGGAGTGGAAGACATGGGAGGCTCGGGTCGCTGGCAGGCTAAAACTATACCAGCGAGCGGCCTCCCTTGTACTCAAGCGGTGGCTTCGGTGGCCTTTACCCGGGCCGGAGCCGGATGCAACCAGCCGGCCAGCAGGTGGGTCGACAACGGGATAAAGAAGTAAACCATCAGCGGTGTGAGCGCCAGGGTGCTGACCAGCACGCGGCTCAACAAGCCCAACTCGCTGAGCAGCGGCTCAAGGCCGAAGTTGAACAGCAGCGACACCGGGAAAAATGCCAGCCAGATGGCCACGGCCTGCTTCCAGCGCGGTGGTCGTGCGGCGGCGGCGCCAAACCAGCCGTCTATGCCGCGTACGCGATGTTCCGACGGCGCGGCAAACAGCTCGCTGCCACGACCGAGCCATGCACCACGGGATGCGGAAAACTCCCACGCATGCAGGGTCTTTTCGTCGGCGAAGCGGAAAATAATCTGAAATTCATCATCGTTGGGCGGCGGTGCAAGCACGCCGGAGCCCAGGTAACCGGGGAAATCGGTGGCCAATTGCTCGCCTTCGCGCAGCCAAGCCATCAACTCTTCATAACGACCCTTGGCCACGCGGCGCGCAACCATCAGGGTGACAGGGGAGGTAGACATTGTGTATCTCCATAAGGATCAGGTGCGCCGGGCCGGGTAGGGGGCGCACGAACGAAGCTGCGGGGTAAGCAGCCACGTTGAAAAAACAGGCAAGGATTATTCCTGTTTTGAAAAAATACGCCAGCGGCACTGGTCGGTTAACTGAAGACCTTGAATCAGACAGTTGTATGGGCGTTAAATGGGATCCAACTTCCCATCGATGATTCAGTGCCCAGATGTCCGTAATGATTGCTCCCTCTCCTGATATGGCGCTTGGCGACCCCGCTGATTCCGATGAACTGTTTCCGATTCGCGAAGTGGCAAGATTGACAGGCATCAACCCGGTCACGCTGCGTGCGTGGGAGCGTCGTTACGGGCTGATCCAGCCGGTGCGCACCGAAAGTGGGCACCGTCTGTATTCGCGCACCGATATCGAGACCGTTCATCGCATTCTTGACTGGATCGAGCGTGGCGTTGCGGTGAGCAAGGTCGGGAAAATCCTGGCCCGTGATGATCAGCCAGTGGAAGCGGCGGCCGCTGTGCCGACAGGCGCTGAACACGAATGGAACCAGTGGCAGCAGCAATTGCGAACGGCCGTCGGAGCCTTCGACGACCGGCAACTGGACCGGTTGTATGGCCAGATTTTCGCGGCCTATCCAGTCTCGGTGGTTTTCCAGGACATCCTGATGCCTCTCTGGCAGCAGCTGTTGCGGCACCAGGGGCTTTTTGGCCAAGCCAGTGAATGGCTGTTTTTTGATGGCTTCCTGCGCAGCCGCACCTGGAAGCGCCTGCAAACAGGCTGTGCCTCGGCCGCACCGCGGGTGTTGCTGGCGGCCATCGCCGGGGAATGCCGGGAGCTGGAGTTGCTGGTCGCAGGCCTGCTGATGAGCGGTGACGACTTGGCGGTCAAGGTCCTGGCCGTGGGGCAGCCGATGGATGAATTGACACTGATCTGCGAAAAAACCAGACCACAGGCCCTCGTGGTGTTCTCCAATCACTCGCCTACCCAGGAATTGCCCCGGCGCCTTGAGCGGCTGGCCTTGACCCTGGATTGCCCGCTCTTGCTGGCGGGCGATGCGGCGGAGTTGGCGCAGGAGCAATTGAGGGGGTCGACTGTCGGTTGCCTGGGCAACGAAGGGCGACTGATGCAGCGCCGCCTGCAGCATTTTCTGCGCGGCAGCCTGGATACCTGACTTCAGGCGTGGACTTCGGGGTGAAACAAGCGGTGTTGCTGCAGGATAAACTGGCGCAGGCGCTCGGTTTCATCCACATCACTCTGGCTTAAACGGTAGGCGAACAACCCACGGGCATTTTCCCGTTCCAGGGTTCCGCGCACCGAGATGCGCTCGTAGCCGGACGGGCTGAACCACAGGGAAAAGGTTTTTGGGGCCTTGATCCGCCCGCGGATTTCCACCAGCAACCCCTTGAACGACACCTCATGCACCCACAGTGCACCGGGCTGCCCTTTGATATTTTCCAGCGCGACCGGCTCTTCAAGCGCCAGGCGCCACGGGCGGATCATCGGCCCGTCTTCGAAAATGCTCGGTACGCCCAGCCGCAAATGCACGGCATGAAACTCGTCTTCCACCAATTGCAGCGGAAAGGTCATTTGCTGGTTGTCGAATTGTGCCTGGAGGGTGACATGGTCATGGGCGGCGAGGCGGGTGAGCAGATCACGAATCTGCGCACCGCCGTTGACCGTCAGGCTCGACGACGCATCCCGCACGTTGAGCTGCGGGTTATGGTGCATGGTCTGAATAAAATCCAGCTCGTCCTGCGTCAAAAGCGCGTCGCGTTGCATTGATCTTGCTCAAGGGAGAGGTATTAAAACGCCATTATCTCTCTAAAGACCGCGTTTTCTAGTTTTTGTTAGATCCGCTCGTCGCCTTGAGTGCTGCAAGCTCCGCCCTGAGGTCTGCCAATTGGCCTTCCAATTGCGCCACACGCTGCTGGGCCTTGACCTGTACCGTCACGTCTTTTTGCACGCCGACGAAATAGGTCTGCTTGTCGGCCTGGTTATAAACCGTCGATAACGACAGCTCGTTCCAGAAGTGGGTGCCGTCCTTGCGGTAGTTGCGCAGGATTTCCCGGCAGGCGCCGCCGCTGTCCAGGGCTTCGCGAATCGCCATCAGCCCCGGCTGGTCACGGTCGCCCGATTGCAGGAAGCGGCAGTCCTGGTAGAGGATTTCGTCGAGGGTGTAGCCAGTCATGCGCTCGAAGGCCGGGTTCACGTAGATCAGTGGCTTGTCCTTGCCTTCGCGCTCGGCAACCACGATGCCGTCGTTGGAAGCGTTGATCACCAGTTGCATCAGCTTGGCGTTAATCATTGAGCGGTCCATGGCTTGTCTTGGGAGTTTGCAGTTTAAGACATGCCGGCCGCCTGTCCACTTGCCCCAGCTGTTAATATCCCAGGCTTTTAGTCAGCTACAGGATCAGATTGATGAAAGTCGCCATCCTTTCCGGCTCGGTTTACGGCACCGCTGAAGAAGTCGCCCGTCACGCTGCCAGCATCCTCAACGCGGCCGGCTTCGACGCCTGGCACAACCCGCGTGCAACCCTCGCCGACGTACAGGGCTTTGCCCCTGAAGCCTTTTTGGCCGTGACCTCCACCACCGGCATGGGCGAACTGCCCGACAACCTGCAGCCGCTGTATTCGACCATTCGCGACCAACTGCCGGCCGCCTGGCGCGGGCTGCCGGGCGCGGTGATCGGCCTGGGCGACGCCAGCTATGGCGACACTTTCTGCGGCGGCGGCGAGCAAATGCGCGAGCTGTTTGCGGAGTTGGGCGTACATGAAGTGCTGCCGATGCTGCGCCTGGACGCCAGCGAAAGCGTGACCCCGGAAGCCGACGCCGAACCGTGGCTGGCCGAGTTGGTCACTGCACTGCGCGGTTGACCGGGAATTCGCGTAGCAATGCCAGCCAGGCCTGGGCGGCTTTCGACAGATAGGCGCCCTCACGCCAGATAAAGGCAATGTCCCAGCGCAGGTATTCCGGCGCCTTGAGCGTGAGGCGCACCACCCCGGGCCGCACCAGGCCCCGGGCTACCACGCTGGGCAACAACACCACGCCTTGGCCGGCGGCCACCAGGGCCGCGAGAAAATCTGCCTGGCCGCTGCGCCCGCTTTCCTTCGGGGTGAACCCCAGTTGCTGACAGGCCTGTAGCAGGCGGTCGTTCAACACAAAACTGCGTTGGTACATCAGGAACGGCGTGTCAGCCAATTCCTCCAGGCGGATCTGCGCGTTCTCGGCCAGCGGATGGTCCATCGGCAGCAGGGCGTCGAGCGGCTCATCGCAGAAGGCTTGCCAGGCGAATGCCGGGTCACTGGGCATCAGGCTGCCACCCACTTCCAGCTCCCCGCTCAAGATCGCCTGCTCGATGTTGCGACTGCCGCCTTCCAGCAACTGGATGGTGACGTTCGGGTAGCGCCGCCGGTATTCGGCAAACAGCCCGGCGAACAGCGTGTCGCCGCCCAATTGCGGCAGGCCCATGCGCAGCTCGCCACGGGTCAGTTGATTCAAGTCATCCAGCTCACTGAGCAACTCGGCTTGCTGGCGCAGCATCGCCTCTGCCCGCTGCAGCACCACCTGCCCGGCAGCCGTCAGGCGAATCTGCGAACCCAGGCGATCCAGCAGCGGCGTGCCCAGGCTTTGCTCCAGCTGGGCCACCTGCTTGCTCACGGCGGACTGGCTGATGTGCAGGGTTTTGCCGGCCTGGGTAAAACCGCCCCGATGGATGACTTCGACAAAGCTGCGCAGCTGTTTAAATTCCATTGACCTGATTCCAGTTTGGAATAGCTTGCAGTCTAACAATTCGCTGTGGGGATGCCAGGGGCCTCTTTAAAATGGAAGCCCTGCGAGGACCCAAAGCTCATGAAACGTTTCACCTTCAAACTCGTCGGCCGGTTGCTGGCTGAACTGATCGTCCTACTGGCCATTTACTTCCTGGGGTGCCAATTGGCGGCCTGGCTGAGCTGGCCTATTCCTGGCGGTGTGGTCGGCCTGGGCTTGTTGTTGCTGACCTTCGCCACTGGCCTGGTGAAACCGGCAGCCCTGCAACTGGGCGCCGGTGTGCTGATGGCGGAGATGCTGCTGTTCTTTATTCCTGCATTGATGAGCCTCCTGGACTACGGCGGCCTGGTGCGCCATGACGGTTGGCGGATCATGCTGGTGATCGGCTTCAGCACCTTGTCGGTGATGCTGGTGACGGCCTTTACCGTGGAATTCGTGTGCCGCTGGAAGCTGCGCCATGAAGCTTGAGCTGATGCCGATGTTCTGGCTGGCGCTGACCCTGGGGGCCTACGGCTTCAGCCGCTGGATCTACCGGCGCACCGGGCGCTACCTGCTGTCACCGCTGATTCTGGTCCCGGCACTGTTGCTGGCGGTGGCCGTGCCGATGAAAACCGCCTACGCCGAATACTCCACCGACACCCACTGGCTGATGCTGGTGCTGGGCCCGGTGACGGTGGCGTTTGCCATTCCGATCTGGCAACAGCGCCAATTGTTGATGCGCCATTGGTCTGCCCTGTTGCTGGGGATGGTGGCGGGCAGTGTGGCGTCTATCGCCACCTCCTATGGCCTGGCCAGGGCCCTGGCGCTGGACAGTTCGGTCACGATGTCGCTGGTGCCCCGTTCCATCACCACGCCGTTCGCCATGCCGGTGTCTTCCGACCTGGGCGGCGTGCCGGAACTGACGGCCGTGTTCGTGATGTTTACCGGTGTGTTCGGTGCCATGCTCGGCGGCGTACTGCTCAAGTGGTTGCCGCTGCGCACGCCGTTGGCACGCGGTGCGTTATTCGGCGTGGGCGCCCATGGCGCGGGCGTCAGCCGGGCCCATGAAGTGGGCGGCGAGGAAGGCTCGGTGGCGGGGCTGGTGATGGTACTGACCGGGTTGCTCAACCTGTTCGCCGCGCCTTTATTGGCGTCGCTTCTCTGACACGCACAGAACAAAATCGAACTATCCTCAGGACTGACCCGCTCGGTCATCAAGCTGGCTGCCAATGCAACTACGGCGGCCTCGAGGTCTGACTAGACTGCTTCTTCTGCCTGGATTGCCCCTTCACTTAAAAAAATAATAAAACGCGCCAAGGAGGTCATTGCCGTGAGCCTAGCCACTGTTCAATCGACACACAGCGTAAAAGATCAGGTCAGTGCGGCCGAATGGCAGGCCCGTGTCGACCTCGCCGCGTGCTACCGGTTGGTAGCGATGCATGGCTGGGACGACCTGATTTTCACCCACATCTCGGCCAAGGTGCCGGGCACCGAAGACTTCCTGATCAACCCCTACGGGCTGATGTTCCACGAGATCACCGCGTCGAGCCTGGTGAAGGTCGACCAGGCCGGCAACAAGCTGATGGACAGCCCCTACGAGGTCAACCCGGCGGGCTACACCATCCACAGCGCGGTCCACGAAGTACGCCACGACGTGGTCTGCGTACTGCACACCCACACCGCTTCCGGCATCGCCGTTTCCGCGCAGAAGCAGGGCGTGTTGCCCATCAGCCAGCAATCCTTGTTCGTGCTCTCCAGCCTGGCCTATCACGCCTACGAAGGGGTGGCGCTGAACCACGAGGAAAAGGCCCGCTTGCAGGCCGACCTTGGGCAAAACAATTTCCTGATGCTACACAACCACGGCCTGTTGACCTGTGGCGCCAGCATCGCCGACACCTTCCTGATGATGTTCATCTTCCAGCGCACCTGCGACATCCAGGTGATGGCGCAGAACGGTGGCGCCGAATTGATCAGCATCGCACCACCGATACTGGCCGGTGCCCGGGCGATGATCGCCGGGGTCACCAAAAGCGCCCAAGGCATGGGCGGCGCGCTGGCATGGCCGGCGTTGCTGCGCAAACTCGATGCACTCGACCCCGGGTATAAAAGCTGATGCCACTCGCCGAGATCCCACTGCGTATCTGGCGCCAGCGCGCCCAGAGTTTCGAGTTCCGCGGCCGCACCATTCGTTACTGGGTGGCGGGGCAGGGCGAGCCGTTGCTGCTGATCCATGGGTTCCCCACGGCCAGCTGGGACTGGCATTACCTGTGGCAGCCGCTGGCCCAACGTTACCAGGTGATTGCCTGCGACATGCTGGGGTTTGGCGATTCGGCCAAGCCGCTGGATCACACCTATTGCCTGCTGGAACAGGCGGATTTGCAGCAGGCGCTGCTGGAGCATCTTTGGGTGCAGCAGCCGGTGCATGTGCTGGCCCATGATTACGGTGACAGCGTCGCGCAGGAGTTGTTGGCGCGGCATTACGAAGGTCGGTTTCAGATGGCCAGTGGTGTGTTTCTCAACGGTGGGTTGTTTCCGGAGACGCATCGTCCGGCGTTGGTGCAGAAGCTGTTGCTGAGCCCGTTGGGCTGGATGATCGGGCGTACGTTTGGGCGCAATGCATTGGCCAACAGTTTTGGGCAAATTTTCGGGCCTGCGACTCGGCCCAGTGAAAGTGCGCTGGATGATTTCTGGAGTTTGATTGAGAGCCAGGATGGGCCACGGATTTTGCACAAGTTGATTGCGTACATTCCTCAGCGTCGGCGGCAACGGGATCGCTGGGTGGCTGCGATGCAGCGGGGGGAGGTGCCGTTGCGGGTGATTGATGGGGAGGTTGATCCGATTTCCGGTGGGCATATGGTGGAGCGATATCGTGAGTTGGTGCCGCATGCGGATACGGTGGTGTTGGCGAATATTGGGCACTACCCGCAGATTGAGGCGCCGGTGCAGGTGTTGAAGCATTACTTGGCGTTTCGGGAGGGGCTTGGGGTAGGGGTTTCCCGAGTGGCTTATTCTTGATTTTGGTTTGAGTGCATATCCGTTATTTAGGTAACGGCTACTTATGGTTTCGCTCTTACAGCGACTCACTTTGGAAAAGCCGGAATGCCGGCCCAGCCCAAAGTAAGCAAAGGGCTCTGCCCCGCCTGTCGGCACCTCGCTAAGGCTCGGTGTTCCCTCACTCCGGCGCTGCTCCGCGGGCCGCCGCGATGGGCCATCCTTGGCCCAGCGCGGCTAAACCGGCGTCCTGCCGGTTTACCCGCTCCGCACCACCTGCGTTCGGCCTCGGGCTGAATGGGGCAGTCAGATCAAAATCAAAAGCAACAGCACAGCGGCCTACCGGCCGGCTTGAGTGGTAGAAGCCAGATCAAAAGCCAGAGCGAAAGCCAAATCTGAAACTGATGCAGCTCTGCTTTTCTGTGGGAGCTGGCTTGCCTGCGATGCAGACACCTCGGTTTTTCAGGTACACCGAGGCGATGCCATCGCAGGCAAGCCAGCTCCTACAGGGGATCGTGCTCGCTTTAGATTTTGATTTTGCTTTTGCTTCACACCACTCAAGCCGGCCTGTAGGCCGCTGTGCTGTTGATCTGCTTTTGATCTTGATCTTAGGCGCCCCGTTAAACCACGCTGGCCGAACGCAGGCTTTGGAGCGTGGGTAACCCGGCAGGACGCCGGGTTAGCCGCGCTGGGCCAAGGATGGCCCATCGCGGCGGCCCACGSTCCAAAGCCGGAGTGAGCAACCGTGTCGAAATTCAAGCCATTTCAGCGAAATGCTTTTGATCGCGCACCATCGCATTCAGGATCGTCAGCAACTTTCTCATGCATGCCACCAGCGCTACTTTCTTCGTCTTCCCTGCAGCAAGCAGGTGGTTGTAAAACCTCTCGATCACCGGGTTATGGCTCTTCGAGGACAAGACAGCCATGTAAAGGACACTTCGCACCTCAGCTCGACCACCCCATATCCGTCTACGTCCTTTGTAGAGGCCGCTATCGCAGTTAAAA